>CAIRMS010000358.1 GCA_903879765.1 uncultured Flavobacteriales bacterium | reverse complement strand
GTTTCGTTTGGGAAGGTCATGCCGGAAAAAGAAACGCCACGCTTAACAGATATCGATGGTTATTTTACGGTTTTGGACTCCAATCAATGGGTGAAAGTTAAAGCGACTGGATTTTACGACACAAGCATCGTGCTGAATCAAGTGTTCGACGGTAAAATCTACCTAAAAAGCAAAGCGCAAAATGTACAAGAAGTCGTGGTGAAACCTGGAGTTAATCCAGCGGAACGCATCATGGCCAAGGTCATTGCGAATCGCATGAAAAACCATCCCTTTGAAAACGATGGATTCATCTCCAAACAATACAGCAAATTTGTCTTTGACTTAGATGACGCTTCCCGGAAATTATTAGAAGATACCGTGGTGGATCCATCGGATACCAATCTCTACAGCATGAAGCAATTCTTTGGTCGCCAGCATTTATTTTTGATCGAAACAGCTTCCAAACATTATTTCGAACCTCCATACAAGGAAAAAGAAATCGTGGAGGCATACAAAGTTTCAGGTTTTACAGACCCAATGTTCTCAACGTTTGCACAGTCCATGCAGTCGTTTCACTTTTACGACAATCAAGTGGAATTACTTGGGGTTCAATACGTGAATCCAATTGCCTTTGGTGGAATCAACCGCTATTTGTTTGTGCTGGAGGATACGACCATCAACGGAATCGATACGACGTTTACGATTTTCTTTCGTCCTCGTAAGGGAAAGGACTTTGATGGAATGACAGGTTACTTGTATATCAATACCAATGGTTATGCTATTGAAAAGGTAGCGGCCGCGCCATACAAGGATGATGGTTCTGGTTCATCTGTGCGAATTGTACAAGAGTATGCTTTTCTCGATGGAAAAAAATGGTTTCCCATGAAATTATCGACCGAGGTTCAAATGGTATTTGCTGCGATTAATATATCTAAAGAGAAAACTGCTTTTGTGACAGGTAGGGGTGCTACCTACATGGAATCTGTTCAGTTTAATCCGCCGGAATTGGAAAAAGTGAAGTTTAACAACATTGCCGTGCAAACAAACGTTGGTTCTGAACGCATCAAAGACCAAGAATGGGATAGTTTGCGTCCATATGCTTTAACGGATAAAGAGAAAAACACGTACGTTCTAAATGACAGTCTTTCCAAAGAAGAGCATTTAGATAAGTACTTGCGTTTGTTGAAGGTGCTTTCTACGGGTAAAATCCCACTTGGATACCTGAATATCGACGCAACAAAATTATTCGCAGTGAATGCATTTGAGAAAACGCGCATTGGATTCGGAATCGAAAATTCAGATCGTTTCCTTCCTTGGATGACAGCAAATGCTTCTGTTGCGTATGGATTCGGAGATAAAAAAGTAAAATACGGTGGATTTTTAGAATTTCATTTGGATCCATCGACAAAGACAAATCTGAAGTTGTTTTATGCGAACGATGTCGTGGAAGTAGGAGGGAACGTAGCGTATAAAACAAATATGTTCTTTTCTCAAGACGCCGGACGCATGCTCTTCGTGAATAACATGAACTACCAAAAGAAAGCTGGAATTCAACTTTCGACAATTGTCCGCGCAAATAAACACTTCACGCTCGAATTGAATTACCAACAAAATCAATTCACCAATGGATATCAGTTTCAGCAGCAAATGTCCTGTTCAGCTTTCATGAGTTCACTCTTGTTTTCATGGGCTATCCGTGAAAAAGGGATCATTCTCGGCGATGTGTTTGTTCCTAAAGCAGCGAAGTTCCCAAAACTTCAAATCAAAATAGAGAAAGCTTGGAACATTCCTTCTTTGGATTTAGCTTCCATGGATTTTCTGCGTGTCCAATTCAATGTGTTCCATGTGACCACCATTCCAGGAAATGGACGCTTCACGTGGAATGTCCGCGCAGCATGGACCAATGTCCCGACGCCATTACTCTACCAACAAGCGGTGAATGCATCTTATGTCAAACGTTCGATTTCGATTGCCAATACTTTTGAAACCGTTGGCGTAACGGAGTTCTACCACCAACAACAAGTCAATGTGTTTTTGCGGTACATCTGGAATGCGCAACGCACGAAAGCTAAATGGAATGAACCGCAATTTGGCGTGCATTACGCTTTTGGTTACGGAACGATGTCCAATCAAAGTCTACACAACATGAGTTTTAATACGATGTCAAAAGGATTTCATGAAGCGGGACTTCTTTTCAACGGATTGTTTGTGAGTGGGAAATCGAGTATGGGAGTTGGTGTATTCACGCGTTTCGGTACGTATGCGAATACAGGTGATTGGAAAACAAATGTGTATCCTAAATTAATCTTCGGGTACGTATTCTAGTCGAACAAGGTCGGCATGTCCATCGAAGGAGGTGTAGACTTTGGCGCAGTAGGTTTTTTTGGTGCTGGAGGAACAATCGTTGGAGCAGTGGGAGGAACAATCGTAACCGGCTTTTCTTGTGCAGATTCAGTAGGAAGTGTCGCTTTTAATTGTACCAATCTTCGTTTGATTTGCTCTAAACGTTGAATCAAGCCATCGTGATTGGTATTGGTATCAATCCTATTTTCCACAACAACTTTGGATCTCAATGCCTTTTTAGCACCATCCAAGGTATAGCCTTCAACCTTCACAAATTGATAAATTCGGTTGATTTTTTCAATTTCTTTGACCGAAAATAAACGATTTCCTTTGGCGTTTTTCTTTGAAATTTCAAATTTAAATTCCTTCTCCCAAAACCTTAGTAATGAAGCGTTTACATCAAGTAATTCTGCCACTTCACCTATAGAGTAATAGAGCTTGCTAAGTTGTTGAATATCAATTAAAGGCACCTTGTTATTTGAATTTTCTCCGAAATTAGTTATAATTTTGCAATCGAAAGATGAAAATGCGAATTCAACATATAACATTTTTGATTCTTTTTGTATTATTCTTTTCAAATGTTAGTTTTACTCAAACGGGTCCAACTCAAACTGAAAATAATACAAACAAGGCTCTACCTGTAAATCCCAAAGCGGATGCGATCATCGCCTATGCGAAAACATTCCTTGGTGTACCTTATCGTTGGGGTGGAACAACACCCTCTGGTTTTGATTGTTCAGGGTTTATCAATTACATTTTTGGTAACTTTGGTTTTTCACTGGTTCGTACGAGTTATGGATTGGCTGAGCTTGGTGAAACAATCAAGTTGTCTGATATTCAACCTGGAGACTTAATGTTCTTCAAAGGAAGCAATGTAAATTCAACTGCTGTTGGACACGTTGCTATGGTCATTGAAGTAACACCTACGGCGATTAAGTTTATTCATTCTGCCAATAGTGGTGTACGAATTGACAATTTCAAAACATCTGAATATTACATCAAGCGTTATGTAAAAACAAAACGCTTGGACTACGGAGGATAATTGTTTAGAACAGTTTCATACCGTTCGTTGTTATCCTTATCTAAATCATTTTCCTTGTCAGTAGAAAAACTAAACGATAGAAGAAACTGGTTGTTTATCGTCCTCGCAGGATTGTTTATCACCAACGCAGTAACAGCAGAGTTAATTAGCAATAAACTAATTGAAATACCGATTCAATTTAATTTTTTCGGAAATCATTTTGGACCCTTTGCTACCATCGTCGGGATCCTTCCTTGGCCTGTCGTATTTCTTTTGACCGATTTGATGAATGAGTTCTATGGTCAAAAAGCCGTCAGAAGACTCTCTTGGATCACTGCAGGACTGATTGCCTATTGTTTCATCATCGTTGGAATTTCATTGGCGATTCCTGCTTATGAAATCAAAGGTTCTGATTTAGCGGATAATGCTTCGTACTTAAAAGTTTTTGGTCAATCGCAAATGATCATCGTTGGAAGTATTTGTGCCTTTCTCGTTTCACAATTATTGGATGCATTTTTGTTTGAAAAAATAAAGCACAAAACGGGAAACCGTTTTATTTGGTTGCGAAGTACAGGAAGTACCGTTATTTCTCAGGTGATCGATTCTTACATTGTTCTGTACATTGGATTTGTCTTACCTGGGAAAATGTCTTTTGGAACATACATGACTGTTGCACCAACGAATTACATCTTGAAATTGCTCATCGCCATCAGTTTGACACCACTGATTTATTTAGGACATTACCTCATGCGTCGTTACTTAAATAAACACGAAGTAACAAAAGAAACGGTCAAAGAATAACTTACAAAATTCGTTTGCGATACTGTTTGACCGTAATGTAAATCAAAAAACTCAAGGCTAAAAGCGCAGAACAAGCCCCGATGATAAATGCGCGGTAAACTCCAGCAGGACTATTGTCGTAAACTAATAGCGTAATCAAGGAACCCGCGATGATGCCAAATTCCAATGCAAGAAACATCGTTCCTGCGCCAACGCCTCGTCGGTCTTTATGCGATAAGTCGGCTGTCCAGGCAAATAACGTTGGACTAGAAATCCCGGTGGCAAATCCAAATACAATGGCTGCAATGACGTAAGAAACATAACTATTCACCAGCGCAATAAGAACCATGCTCGCGATCAAAATGGAAACACCGATAATTAAGGTTTGTGGTCGGCCAATTCGATCCGAAACCGAGCTCGTGAGCAAACGAATGATAATGGTTGAGATCACGTAAAATCCAAAAAAGAAGCCTTTGTTTTCAATGTGCAACATGCCAGAGATATCAGGAGTCACAACGAAGATGATTCCTGAACAGATTGCTGTCAAAAACATCACGAATGCCGCAGGAAGCACATTTGGTTCGAATACATCCTTCCAGGTAATTTTTAAATGTTGGATGGAGATTTTCTCTTGTACTTGCAGTGATTCTTGCGCAATCGTAACCATAATAAAAGAAATACATGTTATAAATGCAGCAGACATGAACAATACTTCGAAACCAAAAGCTTGGTAAATCCACGATCCGAGGGATTGTCCAACACCAATTCCTAGTGAGATGAAGGTTCCCCAAATCCCCATGGCTGTTCCTCTTGCTTGATCTGGGATAACATCGGTCAATAATGCCGTCGCACCTGTTGGCGCAAATCCAGCACTAAATCCATGAAGAAAGCGAAGGATCAGAAAAAACAGTATGGAATCCACAAAGGAATAACTCAAGCAAATAATAAAGGAACAAATGATTCCTGCGTACATGACCCATTTTCTCCCAACGATGTCAGCGATTTTCCCGGAAAATGGACGGGAAATTCCTGCAGAAATAGAAAACAATAATATGATGAGTCCCTTTTGGTTTTCACCTCCTAAATTCGTGATGAAATTATTCAACTCTGGCATGATAAGATTAAATCCTGTCATGAAAAAGAACATCGCAAAACACACGATCCAAAAATTGCGACTATACCTTGATTTCATGGCGCAAAAGTACGGTTTTATCTAGTTCGAACTTTTTTCTAAACACTTTGTTTATGGAATATGAGATTAACCATGCTTTTCGTTTTGAGTTTTTTGATGAATGCCTGCGGACAGACACCAGAAAAGAAAGAAGACACAAAATCTACACAGGATTCATTTTCAAAATGGAATGGAAAAGCCCTTCCGGAAAATGTGTGTGCGGTCATTCGCGATGGTGCGACAGAAGCTCCGTTTACAGGGAAATATTGGGATCACCATGAAAAAGGAACGTATACGTGTGTCGGATGTGGTAAAGCGTTGTTTTCCAGTTCCACCAAATACGAGTCGGGCAGTGGATGGCCTAGTTTTTACGATGTTCTGACCAAAGGAAAAGTGAAGCAAGTCCGCGACTTGAGTGATGGCATGGATCGAATTGAAATCCGTTGTGCCAATTGCGATGCGCATCTTGGACACTTATTTGACGATGGTCCTGAACCAACAGGAAAGCGTTATTGCCTAAATTCTCTTGCAATGGACTTCGAGCCCTTTGCTTATATTTACACAAACAAAAAAGGAATGAAAAAAGCGACATTTGGAGCTGGATGCTTTTGGTGCATCGAAGCGTGTTTTAAAGATGTGAAAGGAATTATTTCGGTAGTTCCAGGTTATGCGGGAGGTAAAACGCTCAATCCGACATACGAACAAATTTGCACTGGAACTACGGGCCATGCGGAAGTGGCACAAGTGGAATATGATCCAACAGTCATTTCGTATGAAGAATTACTGGAGATTTTCTGGTTTGTTCATGATCCAACCCAATTAAACCGTCAGGGAAATGATACAGGAACGCAATACCGTTCAGTAGTTTTCTACCACGATTTAGAGCAAAAAGAATTGGCAATGGCATACAAAGAGCGATTGACCAAGGAAAAAGTGTGGGATAATCCAATAGTAACAGAGATTGTTGCCATTAATAACTATTCAGAAGCAGAACAGTACCACCACGACTACTTTGAAAACAATCCGCAGAATATGTATTGTCAGGCTGTGGTTCGTCCGAAAGTAGAAAAATTCAGAAAAGTATTTAAGGAGAAACTAAACCATTAAAATCTTACGCTTCAGGAGCTAGACGTAAAATGATTCCGTTTATTTCT
>CAIRMS010000357.1 GCA_903879765.1 uncultured Flavobacteriales bacterium | reverse complement strand
TCTGAAAACAATTTCAACAAGGCATTTTTGATAGATTGTTGCGAATGTTTACTTTTACTGCATGCGTTTATACCTTTCCAAATCAGAATTTATAGAAACAAGTGAGGCAATTGATTTATCAATGGCTCTTCAAGCCTCCACTGAAAACGTTAGAGCTTGGTATGTTGATCCACCTCGAATGGAAATCGTTCGGGCGAATGGATTTGTCGGAAGTATCAAAGAGGGTGGAAGCGTGAATTTTCGCGATGTATTTTTCAATCCACACGGACACGGTACGCATACTGAATGTTTCGGACACATCACTCAAGAGGTTTATGCAGTGAATGATGTATTGAAAGAGTATTTCTATCGTGCGACCTTAATTACGGTTGAGCCAGTTCAATTGGAAAATGGTGACTTTGTTGTTCAGGCGGAACAAATAGCGCCCTATTTACAGAAGGACTTCAGTGAAGCGGTAATCATTCGAACCTTACCGAATGGTATCGATAAAAAATCTGTGAATTATTCTGGAACGAATCCATGTTATTTCGATGTAACTATCGTCGAATTACTGAACGAGTTCGATGTGAAACATTTTTTAGTGGACCAACCATCTGTGGATCGAGAAGAAGATGGGGGTGCGTTAATTTTCCATCATGCCTTTTGGAATGTTCCTGCGCAACCTAATTTTGAACGAACAATTACAGAGTTGATTTATGTTCCAAATGAAGTAGCAGATGGAAGTTATATTTTAGAAATTCAGATGGCGGCATTTAAAAACGATGCAAGCCCAAGCCGCCCAGTTCTATATAGGATACAATAAAAAAAGGGCTTTTCAGCCCTTCCTAGTAGTAGACAATAAAGTCTGAGTGGTACATTGTAATAAATAAGGACAGGTGCTTCTTATATATATTCCCGTGGGACGTCGACAAAAACTATTAAACTCTTATCAAACTAGAAAATAAAACTGCCTCTCCAAGCAGTCTGTCAACTTCTACATATAAGAAGAATCCTGTTTCTCTCCTTATTTCATAATAAATATAGAACGTAAGTTTGATTCATTACTGAGTAAATGAATATCCTTTGCCGTAAAATGAATATTGTGCCGTTTTTTACGAATATTTCATTTTGACAAAGACAGAAATGAAGACCAGAAGAGAGATTCTAATAAAAAAAGGCACATAATAAATGTGCCTTTCCTCTTGATGGATGATAATTTTATTGAATAACGATTTTTTTGGAAGTAGTTTGTCCTTTAATTTTCACGAAGTATACTCCTTTATATAAGGCGTCCGCATTGAAATACGCAATTGTACTTCCCTGAACAATTTGTTTAACTTGAATGAGTTTCCCTAATGCATCATACAATTCAACGGTGTAAGACTGATTTGTCAAATCATTTACTTGTACCATAATGATGTCATTGCTTGGATTTGGGTAAACGGACCAGTCGTTTTCTTTCAATTCATTGATTCCTACATTCGAAGTATAGGTAGTGACAGTTTCTGAAACAGTGGTCACTTTTGAAGCTGTTTTCATGCCGTAAAAGGTTGGTCCAACCACGTATGGGTATGCTGAATTCCATTCCTCATTCACAGTCGCAAAATAACAGTAGATTCCATTTGGATACTCGGGTGTGACACAAACTCGTCCATTATGAATGTCTAAATAATCCGAGGAAGAATGATTAATGAACTCATAATCTTCACGGAAATACCCAAGTGGATACGTGGTGCTTACAACTGGTCCATCGGGAACGTCCGTACCGTCTGCCCATAACGCCCTTGTCGCGATATTTCTCAACTGATAACTAGATTTGATACGTGTGATCCCACCTGTACCATCGGCGTTTTTAAATCCATAAGCACCGTAAATCGGAAAACCATCATAGGCGTAACCAATTAAAGGAGAATGAACCGTTGAATCAATCACATAAAGTCCATCGGCGTCATATAAATCACACACATTCGAAATAACAGTAAGGTCCAATTTAAACGCACTTGGATTTTGGTGGTGGTGGTAATTCCCCATTGCTGGATGTCCTTTGGAACAATCGAAACCTGCTTTTTCTGCTCGAATGGCATCTCGGTTCCAAGAAAAGGATGCACCTGGTCCTCCCGGACAAGGAGACATTCCAGGCAAACCACCGCATAACGAATTCGAGTTTGAATTCCAAGCCACACCGTCACGGTAGTCAAATAACGCAACACCATTGACGAATATCCCAATGTTTCCACCAGTCGTGTTTGTTAACGTTCCAGTATTTTGAGTTGGATTAAGTGGCATTTTGAAAATTGCATTTTGACTCGTTGCCAAGGATGGATTTCCATCCATAAATGGACCTGTGATGTACGAAGGAACGCCTGTTGTTGTCACATAAACCCAATTGTTCGAATACTGAACTGTTTGGACATTCGCTAATGTTGTTTCAATAATCGGTGTGGAGTTACCCTGAACATAATGTCTTCCGGTGATTCCTGTCGCATTGATCATCCAATGTTCAATTGCTGGATTTAACTGTGCCATAGCCTGCTGACCGCAAACAAGAAGCAAGATGAATAGGTTTAATTTTTTCATAATTATTTTGTTATTTGAAATTAGATGTTCATTCTTTTAAAAACTTGTATTTCGTTCATTCTTTGGGTATTTGAATTTGGGATTAAACAGAAATTCTTGATCACTCAATGTTTTTAAGAAAGCAATTAAATCCTTTTGTTCATTGGAGCTCAATGGTCGGTTTAATTTTTTTAATTCTTTGCTGTAGAAAGTTGAATTCCCATGTAAATTCCCATAGTGATTCAACACATCTTTCAACTGTTTAAAACGTCCATCGTGCATGTATGGAAAACTAAACGCTATATTTCGAAGTGTTGGAATTTTAAATAGGATGGAATCTTCCTTTCGATTGGTGATGCCCATTCGCCCAAGGTCGCCAAGTGCAGGAACGTAATTTATCCCATTTGATTTAAATTCATTCTTCATGAACAATGGCTCTTGATGGCAGGAAGCACAGTATTTTTTAAACAGTTGGTATCCTGATTCCTCCTGATTGGTAAAGCTGGACTCACCACGTTTTACCTGATCATATGTTGAATTCGCCGAAACGAGGGATACCGTAAAGCTGGCAAGTGCTTTCAATAGGGTTGCTGTTTCAATCACGCTGTCTCCAAAAGCAAGGTAAAAACGATTTCGATAAAAGGACGACTTGTTTAACCTGCGAAGCACTTCGTCTAGTCGATTGTCCATTTCCTTCGCATGCGTGAGTGGATTGATGGCTTGTTTATTTAAAGAACTCACGCCACCATCCCAGTGAAAAAATTGCTGCCAAGCCAAATTAATGAGCACAGGTGCATTTCGTGTTCCGATTTTTCCATCAATGCCATGACTTAAGGAGTGATCAATGTGTGTAAATCCGGAATATTGAAGGTGACAATTCGCACATGAAATGGTACTGTCTCTAGAAAGATCCGGATCGTAAAACAAGGTGCGTCCCAATTCGAATTTTTCTTTTGAAAGTGGATTTTGTGAAAAGTCGTAGTGGGGTTTCGGCCATTTAGCGGGAACATAAAAAGGTGTTTCGTCTTGAATTCCAGCAAGAAAAATCCAGGTTAAAACGAAGCTCCCAAAAAAGATGACAGTTTTTCTCATTCAGTACGAAAGGATTTGGAAAGTTCTCGGCAATAGGATTGGGCAAGTTTCCCCGGAATTATGACGCGTTGCACCAATGGAAAATCGACCGTCTGCTCAAAAAATGGTTTGATGTCCAAAATGAGGGTGTTCCCCTTGATTGGTATTTGAATGGCTTCAAGCGTTTCAAATGGCTGACGGTATCCACCCAAGTGGTATTCAAAAGTTTTGTCAGTTAAGGGAATGGAGGATGAGGTTCCGGTGCATTTGAATTGAATGTAACCAGAATTCCATGCCCAGTACATGCCATTCATGGGATTCAATGGTCCATCGACACTTTCAGACACATGATAAGAACTATCGAGTCCAAAATTGAAACGGAAAGTTTGGTATTCTGCAATTGGAAAATTTGGAAATAACACGAGAGAATTGGTGTCTTCGAGATCAATAAGTTGTGGTCCAACAAGCACATGTTTTCTTGTTTCTTTTTCAAATTGGAAGTCTGAAAGATAGAGTTTCAACTCGTGAAACATCAAACTGTCCTTGCCGAGGAAATAGTATTTTTCTAACCTAATTGGTTCTGTTCCCCAATGAACGGACACATTCAATTGTGTGTGAGCTTGGTGGTAAAACACCATGAATACCATGAATGTGACAAGTTGCTTCATGGTCTTCCTTTCGGACCAGGTTTCCCTGCCCGGTCTATCATGCGGCGAACCACACGATTTAGTGCTTTTTGTTGTTTTTTCGTACAATGTTCTTTCAACCGAATGAAGTGATCGAAGGTACAAGAATCAATTTGAAATTGAATGCGGCTAACAACAACAAAAATACGTTGGTTTTGGTCCGATTTTTTTGGATCTAGACTCACTTTTCTTCTCCATGATTTTTGTTGGTTCAAAAGCCGGTCTTTTTCACGAATGTGGCGTTGGAATTCATGGTCTGCCCATTGTGCTTCCTTACCTTTCATGCCGAGTGCTAAATACAATTTCGGT
>CAIRMS010000356.1 GCA_903879765.1 uncultured Flavobacteriales bacterium | reverse complement strand
CGCATTCATTTCCAGAACTAGAATCCCTCCATTTTCTTTAATGCTTCCTGTATTCGCTAAAAGCGTCATCACATGGTAAACACTACAGCATCCGAGGTAATTTTCCTGTTGATCTAAAATAGGAATGACACTTAATTTAAACTCTGCCATTTTGGCTATGACATCGTACATATGTGCTTGCCCAAATATGAAGGGGCGTGGCAAATGCTGAAATAAGCGATCTAAATCTTCGTCTAAATTGAGGTGATCGAGTATATCTGATTCCGAAACAACCCCAACAAAGTTGCCATTTTTGAGCACCGGAAGGTGAGAAACCTTAAATTCCTCCATCCAACTCAAGGCCTTTTCACCTGAATCCGTATGGATTAGGGGTGGTATTTCGTCTGTTATTAAATCAATTGCTCTCATACGCGTCGCCAAAATAGTAAAATCCTTTCAGAGTTCTTACTTTTGTGTGTCAAAATTTGTGCCATGACAAGACTAAGTGTGAACATCAATAAAATTGCTACGCTTCGAAACGCTCGGGGTGGACAAATCCCTAATGTCGTTCAATTCGCAATAGATTGTGAGCGATATGGGGCACAAGGAATTACTGTACACCCTCGTCCAGACGAGCGTCACATCACAACGCAAGATACGTACGACATCGCGAAAGTTGTTCAGACAGAATTCAACATAGAAGGATATCCAGATAAGCGGTATATGAACTTGATTTCAGAGATACGTCCAACACAAGCAACCTTAGTTCCAGACGGACCAGATGTTCTGACGTCCAATGCGGGTTGGGACACCGAAAGACATCAATCCTTTTTGTGTGAAACTTTACAAGAAATCTCATCACAAGGAGTTCGAACCTCTCTTTTTATCGAACCAAATAAACATTGGATTGAGCTAGCGAAAAAGGCTGGAGCTGATCGCATTGAATTGTATACAGGTCCATATGCTGAATCATTTGGGAAAGATCCCGCAACAGCAATCAAAGAATACATCGACGCTATTGAGTTCGCTGTTTCAATTGGACTAGAGATTAATGCTGGACACGATTTAAGTCAAGAAAACCTTAGGTATTTCAAGGAGTCTGTTTGTCAATTGGACGAAGTTTCTATTGGACACGCACTGATTTCAGACGCGCTATACCTTGGAATTGAGAATACCATCCAACGTTATTTACACTTGCTGCGCGACTAGTTAGATCTGTTTGATTGTTCGGTGAGGATACGGAATGTTTATATTGTATTCTCGGAAAAGTCGGTCTATTTCAAAACGAATTTCCGATTTGTAAATATCGATGTCCCAGCTATGGTCCGCCCAGAAAATCAATTCTAATCCTAAGCCATTTTCGCCAAAATCTGCTAAACTGACAAATACTGGATGATTTTTTTTCACTTTCGGATGGGCCATTGCGGCTTGTATTAACAAACGTTTTATTAATTCTGTATCCGCACCAAAATCGATCGTTACGTTGATTTTAAATCGAGTTAATTCGGAACCATGGCTCCAGTTTTCGATTTGCTCTTGTGTTAACCTTGTATTTGGTATAATGAGCACATTTCCTTCACGCGTTTGAATTTGAGTTGTACGAACACTAATTTTCAGGATTTTTGCCACGATGGCATCTGAAGATTTCTGTGAGCTTTTAGATGATCCGTGAATTTCTACGATGTCCCCTACTCTCAAATTACCCTCTACTAATAAAACCACTCCCCCAATCATATCTTTAAATACATCTTGTAAACCCAATCCAATTCCGACTAGTAGACCGACGGAACTCGTGAGAATAATGACTAGGTCAATATTGAGCAACTGAAAGCAAAACAAGATGGAAAATACATAGATGACGTATTTCGCGATTTGAAGGTAAACATATTCCGATGCCGGATCATAATTCGAATTCCGCTTGAATTTACGACCAATGTACAACTTACTTAAGTTCACAAGTATGCGTGCTCCGAAGAAGACAGAAACGATAATTAACAAATCAGCGAAGTCAATTTTTATTGTTCCTAAATCAATGAATTTATAGTTGAGGAATTTTTTAAATGTGACGTTGTAGTTGTTGAACTTAAAACTTAAAACTGCTACGTAAATTGCTAGTAAGTAAACACTTTGACTCAATAACTTCAACCAAGCAAGTTGTCTGCCTTCCAGGTTAATGTGTGTTGTTTTTACGTAACGCTTCAGCAAACGATGAACGAGTCGTCGCAAAATAGCTGCTGCTAAAAAAATGAGTGTTAAAAACACCAAATTCCAAAAGCAAATTTTGTATGGACCGATATGAAAAAGAGTTGTACTTAACATGCTATCGTGTGATAATCCTTCCTAATTTTTCTGAAAACTCTTTCCTCACCTTTGCATACACCATCTGTTCAGATAACAACAGTATTAAATCTTCACCTTGAGGATTTTTTTCTTTTAATTCGCGTTGCAATCCTTGAATATGCTGCTCTACTTTGATCAGTTTGAAGTGATAAATCGCGTTCATGACTGATTCATACAAATTGTCCGATTCTGATTTCGTATGGATGTTATACTTCCCTACCCAATTATAACTTAACTCACTATCATCACTTTCCAAATCAGTTACATACGCAACAATTTCTTGATTTTCAAGTCGTTTTAGATAAGATGAAGACAAAAGCGTATTATCTTTTACACCATCCATAAATAAGCCATAAATTTCACGGTAAAGTGGTTGTTCAATGCGCAAATCGTCGCTTTCAATTTCTTGAATGATGAGCTCAATCACACTTGTTGATTTATCCTCATCACCAATTTCCTTAATTAAAACCTCACGTGTGCCGTATTTTACCATCAAGCGAATGATTTCATCCTCGTGTTTAATTTCCAGAGCGGACTCACCCGCTTCTCGGCTTTGGATGGCCATTTCATCTTGAAGAAGATTTGTGCTTTCTTTCGGAAGCGGTACCTCATTCAACATAGGCTCCTGCAATTGCTTAGCCATTGTAGACTTTCGTAAGCGCATGAGTTCATTATTGACAATAGCCTCAGAAATTTCGAACTGTCGCGCAATCTCTTGAATGTATACGCTGCGCGTAATTTGATCAGGTATTAAGGAAACAGAGTGAACAATTTCCTTTATTAATTCGGACTTTCGGATTGGATCATTGACACCATCCGCTAGTAAAATCGACGCTTTGAATGTGATGAAATCCTGCTTATGTGATTTGATGTAATCCTCGAGTTCACTAGAACTAAGTGTTTTAGAAAACGAATCTGGATCCTCTCCATCCGGAAAGAGCACCACCTTTACATTCATTCCTTCTTCTAAAATCAAATCAATCCCACGGAAACTCGCTTTGATACCGGCGGCATCTCCATCATATAAAATAGTCAAATTCTTGGTGTAACGTTTCACCAATTTCACTTGTTCCTTTGTAAGAGATGTCCCAGAGGAAGAAACAACATGTTGCATACCTGCTTGGTGCATACTAATCACATCCGTGTATCCTTCACACAATAAACATTCATCGTATTTGACGATGTCACCTTTTGCAAAGTACAATCCATAAAGGATTTCACTTTTATTGTAAATGATGCTTTCAGGAGAGTTAAAGTACTTCGCGATTTTTTTATCTGCTAACAAAGTACGTCCCCCGAAACCTAAAACCCTTCCTGAAATACTATGTATTGGAAATATCACTCGCCCTCTAAAAAAATCGAATGATCGATCATCCTTTATCTTTACAAGTCCAACTTTTTCAAGGTAATCTAACTTATAGCCTTTTTCAAGGGCTTTCTTCGTGAAATCATCGCCCATTAAATTTACATGCATTCCATAATTAGCATAATATCGTTCAGTCTCACCCGGAGTAGATTCACAGGTGAAATTTTTACATATATTTTTCGCGGCATTTATTGGGTAGCTTGACCACGATGTATGAGAATCTGCTATTTCTTGTATTTGTTCATACCACGGCTTATCTGGGTCAGCATCGCCAATAGTTTCCATAATACGTCCATAATTGGAATCAAATGTTGCTCTTAATACGTGTCGGGT
>CAIRMS010000355.1 GCA_903879765.1 uncultured Flavobacteriales bacterium | reverse complement strand
GGTTATTTTTAAGCGCTTTTTTTGCTGCTACCATAATTCCTGTTGCCTCAGAAGCATTTCTGCTCGGAATGCTCGCCTATCATTACGACCCGCTTATGTGTTTAGTAGTCGCTTCGACTGGAAATACACTTGGGGCGATCCTGAATTATTACATTGGTTACCTTGCCAAGCCAATCTGGTTGAAGAAAATAAAGGTAACAATCACGCAAATTGAACAATGGAAGGAACGCGTTCATAAATATGGCGTCTGGCTCGCTTTATTTTCTTGGCTTCCTTTAATCGGTGACCTGATCGGTGTCGTGCTTGGTTTCTTTCGAGCACCTAAAGTGTTAACGTTCTTGTTTTTTGCTATCGGTAAATTAGTACGATACGCAATCGTTATTTTACTTTACTTTCTTTTTTGAATCTTTTCGAATATTCAAATATTCTAACACTGGATCTTGTTGTTTGATCAATTGCTGAAGGTTGATCGAAATAACATGGTCGGGTTCTATTGGATTTAATTCTATCTGTGAAAGCGCCTTTGGCGTAAATTTTAATGTGGAAACCATCAGGTGAATGTTTGAATGAGTTAAGAAATAGGGAGCACTGTTTCCAAAAGTGCCGCCAATACCTCCCATACATTGTGTTCCTATAATTTCTCCTCGATTGTTGCTTTTAAACCAACCCGCAAATAAAACAGAGGCGGACATGGAGGAGCCATTGGTAATCAATGTGCATTTGCCTTTGTAACGATAATTAAGATTATTTTTCGGTGTGTAATCGTATAAAATTGTTCGTGTGGTTCCTAATGGGGATTTGTAAAAATCATACTCTTGACTAATTAATCCGTTTGGATAAACACGTTCAGCTCGGTTCATGAATTGCCATTCCTGGTAGAATGGAAGGGAGGCAAAACGATCGAAATGACTTCGTTTGTACAAGTAATTCATTTGTAAAGATGTCCCGTTTTGATTCAAGTAACTTAAAACATACTCCTGTGCACGCAGCATTCCGCCTAAATTGTCACGTAAATCAATATATATTTCCTGAACATTTTTTCGCTTAATTTCACTAAAACAGGCATCGATTTGTTTTTTAAACTTCTTGAGCGTAATATTATCAAATGACTCAATCGTTAACAGGCAACGATTATCCTTATCAATAAAATAGTGAATCGGACCTTGTCTTTTTGCCCCTCGGTCTTTCAAATAATGTGAGGATTTTACATAATGCGCCTTTACATCAGTCGTATCCCCAGTTAAATCGACAATTTTAAAGTTCGCGACATCAGAAATATTCGCACGGTGGAGTAAATTGAACGTTGCTCCTATCATTCCTTCCGCAATTTCTTCTTTTGCTTTCTCGGCGTTTCCTTCTGTAAAACTCAATCCTTTACTAATAGTAAATAAACTATCAATGCTGTACGAATCAACTTGAAGAATTTCACTCCCAACGGGAATGTCATTTTTATAGATGCTATGTAAGTAGAAATGACCGTTAATGCGCACGACGAAAAAAGGGAGAACTGCACGGTCTTTTGGACCAAAATACAAGAAATCTCTCGGATTTAAATTGGTATGGGAATCTTTCATCACCCCCAAATAACCTGTAACAATTTGTAGAAATTCAAGCATTGTTTTCTCACTTGAACAGGATGCTAATGCTTTTTTATAGGCTGTAACAAAGGCTTCAACCCCACAATACAAACTTGGATTTGGATGCGTTTCAAGGATGTGCTCATGTAATTGTTTAATGTCCGCTTTCATGGCTTCTGGACATAATTTCACCTGACTAATTTCATCTTTTGCGTAACGAAAATAAGAGGCACAGTCTTGTGAACTTCCAAAAAAAGGAAAAAGGAACGTAAGTGCGAGTATCAGATGGTATTTATGCATGAAAGAGTTGCTCGAAGTTAATAGATTTAGTTGAATAAATACTACATTTGATGCTCAAATTATATGGTTGAAATGAATCAAAAAAGTATTTTTTTATCCCTACTATCGCTTGTCCTTGTTTCTTGTCACAGAACGGATGAAAAGTTCTGTTCCTGCATGAAAAAAAGTGAAGAAGTAAATTCTTTGACGGAGAAAGTTTGGCATTTAAAGGCAACAAAAAAAGATTCGACTACTTTAAAGAAGTTGATTACTTCTAAAAACAAAAT
Organism: uncultured Flavobacteriales bacterium; assembly: GCA_903879765.1. Taxonomy (GTDB): domain Bacteria; phylum Bacteroidota; class Bacteroidia; order Flavobacteriales_D; family Crocinitomicaceae; genus UBA952. The sequence continues at coordinate 21,818 of CAIRMS010000355.1, read as the reverse complement.
GTGTGAGGCTTATTCGGATATAAATGGCGAGGAGTTGTTGAAATTGAAACAAGACTGTAAGTAATATGGACACAACTAAAACCGTTTTAATCGCTGGTGGATCTGGTCTCATTGGGAAACAATTAACCAAAATGCTCAAAGAACGTGGATACTCCGTATATAAACTCTCACGAAATGCTGGAAAGCAAGGATACATTCAATGGGATCCGAAAATGAAAACAGTGGACGAAAAACATTTGGACCGAATTCACATTTTAATCAACCTTGCTGGGGCGAATATAGGTGATAAAAATTGGACCAGCGCTCGCAAAAAAGAACTCATCGATTCTCGTGTTCAATCAACAGCGTTTTTGAGTGAAATTGCTGCTAAAATGCCCAAATTAACCTATTACATCGGTGCATCAGGAGTAAATTGTTATGACATAAGCCAACAAAAAGTATTTCAAGAAACGGATCACTATGGCACAGATTTTCTTAGCACCCTCGTTCGTGATTGGGAAACTGCTAGCGACCGTTTTCAAGGGATTTGTCCATACATGAAGTTGCGAATCGCTATGGTCCTCTCTAATGCAGGTGGATCGCTGAATGCAATGAAAGGACCAATAAAATTCGGTTTAGGATCTCCTTTGGGAACGGGGAACCAATACCATCCTTGGATTCATGTTGATGACTTATGTCGAATGGTTTTATTTGGGATTGATCAGAAATTAGAAGGAACCTATAATGCCGTTGCGCATTGTGACACAAACCGCACCATGATGAAAGGAATAGCCAAGTACATGCACCGTCCTTTCTTTTTACCGGCTGTTCCAAGTGGAATTCTTAAGTTTATTTTAGGTGAACGTTCCATGCTTGTCCTTTCGGACCTCCGTGTTTCCAACGATAAAATTAAAAATGCTGGATTCGAATTCAAATTCGAGCCCCTCAATAAAGCCTTAAAAGCGCTATTCTCAAAATAATTATTTATTATTTAACATTCGAATCCTTTCTTTGAAATTGAAAAAAAAGTACTTTCAAAGAAAAAACGCATGGCTAAATCTCAAAAAATTTTCGTGTTAGACACTTCTGTGTTACTACACGACTTCGATTCTATCTCAAATTTTGATGAGCATAATGTCGCGATTCCAATCACGGTTTTGGAAGAACTAGATAAGTTTAAAGTAGGCAATGACACCAAAAACTTCTCAGCGAGAGAGGTGATCCGGTTTATTGATAGACTTTCTGGAAACGGTTCCTTGCAAGAGTGGATCCCACTTGGTCCTGGATTGGGAAATTTTAAGATCATCATGGAACATTCCCCCGCTCAATTAAATGCGGAAGAAATTTATGGGGCCTATAAAAACGATCATAAAATCATCAATTCGGCTCTTTTCTTAAAAGAAAAAGAAAAACGTAAATCAGTGATTCTCGTTACCAAGGACATCAACCTCCGAATTAAGTCTAAAGCCCTAGGCCTGGTTGCGGAAGATTATCAAACTGGAAAGGTTCACTCGGACGAAATTCAGGCTTCAAGCACCTACAATATCGAAGGACTAGAATCGACCTACATTCGTGAAATCTTTACCAAAGGAAGTGTTCCTGAAGAAGGGAACCTAGGTGAAAAGAAGGAGGTGAACGGATACTATATTCTGAAAAACGGGAAAACCTCGGCACTGGCTTTTTACAACCACTTAACAGATCGTGTTGACCGAATTGAAAAGGAATTCATTTACGGAATTAAACCAAAAAATGCGGAGCAAGCATTTGCTTTTCATGCCTTATTAAATAATGACATTAAATTGGTGGCATTGCAAGGCGTGGCGGGAACTGGAAAAACATTACTCGCTTTGGCGGCGGCTTTAGAACAACAAAAATTGTACAACCAAGTAATTTTGGCGCGTCCAATTGTGCCATTATCGAACAAAGAAATTGGATTTTTACCTGGTGATGCAAACGACAAAATCGGCCCATACATGGAGCCTCTTTGGGATAATCTAAAGTTTATTAAGTCTCAGTTTGGCGAAAATGAAAAGAAACACAAAGCCATTATGGAGATGCAGGATTCAGGAAAAATCATCATTACGCCTCTTGCATTCATTCGTGGAAGAAGTCTTTCTAATATCATGTTTATCATCGATGAAGCACAGAATTTAACACCGCACGAAGTGAAAACAATCATCACGCGCGCAGGTGAAAACACCAAAATTGTATTTACGGGAGATGTGCATCAAATTGATACGCCTTATTTGGATGAAAACAGTAATGGATTGGCCTATTTGATCGACCGTTTAAAAGGTGAGTCACTTTTTGCTCACATTAAATTAGAGAAAGGGGAACGATCTGAATTGGCGAATCTAGCGAACGATTTACTATAATCACTTATTGAATCCGAACTAATTCACCGAAATACATGGTTTTTTCTGTCTTGGACTCCATGTATAGCTGGGAAATGGAACTCTTTTTTGTAGGAAAATAAATGTCGATCAATTCTGTGAGAAAGTCCGTGTCAACTGTGGGTGAATAGGTGTTCATAATCAGAAAGCCATCATCTGCTAACAAACTAGAAGCCGTCATCATTAATTCATCGATTTTATCTTCTAATTTCCATTTTTCGCCACTTGCACCAATTCCCCATGCGGGAGGATCCATGATGATTCCTTTGTATTTATTTTCACGTTTCACTTCGCGAGCGGCAAATTTCAATGCATCTTCGTGTACCCACTTAATGTTTAATAATTTGCATTCTTCCATGTTTCTTTTTGCCCAATTCAAGGTCGATTTAGCAGAATCTACATGAAAAGTTTCCGCGCCTTTCAAACGTGCCATGCACGATGCCGCTCCTGTATAAGCGAATAGATTTAAAAAACGTTCATCTGCTGAAATATGCTCTTCAATAAAGCGCCAATTTACTTCCTGCTCCGGAAATAAGCCAATATGCTTGAATTTCGTTAGAGATAATGTAAAGTTTAAACGCTTGTATTTGATGGTCCATTCACTGGGAACATCTTTCTTCAAACATTTCCATTTTCCTTGTTGAGCCTTGCCTTCAATGAATTCCCAATGAGCGAGGTTTCTCCATTCCGTAAATGGCATACCACTGTGGAAATAGGCTTGAACTTCTGGTCGAATCGTTATGATTTTACCCCATCGCTCCAATTTCTTGCCACCACCAGCATCCAATAGTTCGTAATCTGCCCATGGTTCGGCATAAATTCTAGGTATTTCACTCATCAATTAGCGCATTTTTGGCGTTTTCCTACGTCCACCCATCATTTGAGCCTGGCGCATTTGGTTTTTTGATGGCGCCATCTGTAATTGACCTTGCATTGTTTTGATTTGGTCGCGCATCATTCCGTTTTTATCTAATTTCTTCGCTTCTGCTAACAAGGCAACAGCTTCGTTTTTTCTTCCAGTTTGAGCGCAGATTCCTGCTAAGTGCATTCTAGCCACAGCGTTATCTTCTCCCGTTCTCAAGCCAAGCTCCATCGCTCTTCTCAATAATTTCTCGCTATTTGCAAAGCCCATTTCTTGTCCGCCCATCACGGCTTTTAAAAACAGTACATACGCATGTTGTTTCTTTGGCAAGTATTCGGGATGTGAAATTTTGTCAATGTATTTCTTCGCTTTGTCGGTATTCCCAACACGCATTTGATTTAAAGCTAACAACACATTTTCGTTTCTAAAAAAGGAAAGTATGATTAAAGCAGTGACGAAAATGAAGGTAATTCCCCAGCCCCAATGTCCAGTGGTAAATAGGTAAGCGTTGAATCCAGTAGCAACTACAGCTAAAACAATACGGATGATAAATGCAGTCATAAATTATTTTTAAAAGTCAAGAATTAGTCAATTGTTGCGATACATTTTAATTCAATCGCGATTGGAGTGGGTAAAGAGTTGATTTCAACCGTTGTTCGACAAGGTAAATTGTCTTTGAAATACTCCGCATAAACACGATTGTATACGTGAAAATCACGTTTCATGTGCACTAAAAACACGGTTACATCTACAAGTTGATCCCAACTAGAACCGGATTCTTCAAGGATGATGCGAACGTTGTCAAAAACACTTCTGCATTGCGCTTCGAAATCGAATTCAATGAAATTTCCGTTTTTATCTAATTTCAATCCAGGCACTGCTGAATCTGTTTCATCGGAACCGGCAACTCTTGGACCAACACCCGATAAAAAAAGTAGGTTCCCTACGCGACGTGCATGTGGATACAATCCAACTGGCTTGGGCGCTTTATTCGTGGAAATTCGATTTTGTTCTGACATTTTTAATGCTTTGCGCAAATATACTAAAACCAATCGATTTTGTCTGCAAGATCCAAGCACAACAAGGATACATGAAGATAATTGTGTAACTTCGCTCTACATGCTGAATAAATCAGAGCATATTGAACTTTCAATCGTAATTCCCACTTGCAACGAAGAAGGGAACATCGTTCCAATGTATCAACGTTTGTTGGCCGTTATGAACGAGATTCAAGTTACTAATTTTGAGTTTGTCTTCGTGGATGATGGGAGTTCAGATCAATCATTACTCCGCATTCAAGAGCTGCGTGCAACGGATAGCCGCGTTAAATTCATTCAATTAAGCCGAAATTTCGGACACCAAAATGCACTGAAAGCTGGACTCGACCATGCGAAAGGCGTTGCGGTTATTAGCATGGATGCCGATTTACAACACCCACCTGAATTAATTCCTACGCTTTTTGAAAAATGGAAGGCTGGATTTGAAGTGGTGTATACCATTCGCAAGGATGATCAAAAAGTTCCTTTATTGAAGAAATGGACATCAAAAGGATTTTACCGTTTGACAAATAAACTAGCTGAGATTCCCATGGAGGAAGGAACAGCCGATTTTCGTTTATTGGACCGTAAAGTGGTGGATGCGCTCAAAAAATATACGGAGTCTCATTTATTTTTGAGGGGAATTATTCCATCACTTGGATTTAAACAAATCGGAATACCATACACGCCTCATGCACGTGTTTCCGGACAAACAAAGTACTCTTTTTCAAAAATGCTCCGCTTTGCATTGACTGGAATCACGTCTTCTAGCGCAAAACCGCTCTATTTTTCTATTTATGCCGGATTGTTTTTTGCGCTTTTAGCCTTTATTTATGGAATGTATGCCATTTACATCGCTGCGTTTACAAATGAGGCAATTACAGGATGGACTTCCATCATTGCTTCGATTTTATTTATCGGTGGGATTCAATTAATCATGATTGGAATTGTTGGAATTTACCTCGGTAAATTATTTATCCAAAGTAAAAATCGTCCCCTTTATTTGATTACTGAAAAAGAACTAGACTGATGATCAACACACTACGAAATTTGCCAGTAAAGTATCAAGCCTTGCTTTTACTCATGGTACTTTTCTCGCTCTATGGTGTATTCGATCATTTTTTTGACGGCATTCTTCCCATTCATGAATGGCGAAAAACAGATTCTCTTTCCATCGCCTATAATTATGCAAAGGGCGCTCCATTTTTAGAACCTCAAACACAATGGATTTCAGCAAATGGAACACGGAATGCTGCTGCGGAGTTCCCAATTATATACTTTATTCTTGGAAAGTTATGGCAGGTTTTTGGTCACCACGAATGGATGTCAAAGGTCCTTTCGATTTCTATTCTTTTTATTGCCATTTCCCTTTTCAGTGAAGTCATGGAATTTCTCTTCCAACACAAAAGAAAAGCCCTACTATTTGTCTTTTTGATGGCAAGTTCTCCTGTTTTGATATTTTATGCTGATTCCATATTACCGAATGTTTACGCCTTTGCATTTGTGCTATTGGGAGCCTATGGAACTTTTAAATTTATTCGTTCGAAACAAGTGTTCTGGTTGGGATTCCTCACCTTGTTTTTCGCACTTGCCGTTTTAATCAAAATTACCGCATTGATTTGTTTACTCTCATTTGGCGGTGCTTACTTTTTCTTCACACTCCTAAAACAAGGCCAGTCATTCAAAGCACAAGCTTATTTTTGGTTTGCGTTCCTCTTGTCCTTAATTTTCATTTTAGTGACTACTTACCTTTGGTATTCCTACGCCATTCGGTACAACGCAAAAGTCGGTTCAGAGTTGTTTTCGACAACGGTTCGACCAATTTGGGAAGTGGATGCAGAAACGAGAAAAACCATTTGGCAGCAATTTTGGAAACACATGCTACCAGGTTTGTACCATCCAAGCATGTTGATTTTAGCAACGCTGTTTTTCTTTTATGCCGCATGGAAAAAATGGACTGAGTCATATGTCATTTACGTTTTTATCATTGGAGGTTTAGGTTTGTTGGCTTATTTCATCCTCTGGTTCTGGGTCTTTGATGTTCATGATTATTACCTCATAGAAATGTTGTTTTTCCCGCTCATCCTTTTCTATGTATTGATTCAATATGGTAGTCGAATCAACCGCTCTGAAAAAAAACGACGCATTGTCTTTTCCACATGGATTGCCCTTGTTTTTTTACAAGCAATATCCTTAGCTCATTGGTCCTTTGGCAAGGAAAATATCTTAACGAAAAACACCCCGTTTGTCAGTCAATATGTGAAAGGAAATTGGGGGTATTTTCATTTTTATCACCGTGAACACCTTGGACAATTGCAAACGTGTGCAAAAGAACTTCAACAAATTATTCCCAAGGAGGACACCATTCTTTGTTTATCCGACCCATCTCCTAATATTCAATTGTACACATTAAAAAGAGTTGGATTTACGCAATATAGCTTCCATGAACCTTTTCACGATGAAACGGATCAAATCATACAATTTATTCGAAAAGGCGCTAACTTTGCTTTGGTGATTCATGAACCAAATTGGGAGCCAAATAAGGACTGGGAACCATTCTTGAATGAACCGATTTATCAAAAGGGAAACATACATTTATACGATTTGCGAACTTTACGAATAAAATATTCAGCGAATGAGCCAATTTAATTAGTAAAACTACGTTATACGGACATTATGAAACGGATTATCCCTTTACTTCTTTGCCTTTCTTCCTTTAATTTAAAGGCCCAAATTGGCATGGGGACTTGGAAACTTCATGTGTCGACTTCTAAGGCGATAGATGTAGTAGCCTCAGAGAATGAAGTATTTACAGCATATGTAAACGGCATGTCGATTTATTCAATAGCGACAGAAGAACACAGACTTTTAACGGCCCTAAATGGCTTATCGGACATTGAAATTTCTTGTCTTTACTACGATGAGGCACAACAAGCAGTTTACATCGGCTACACAAATGGAAACATCGATAAGTATCAAAACGGTCAGGTAACCAATATTCCCGCCATTAAATTAGCACAACTCTCTGTTTCTAAACGCATTAACCGCTTTGAAAGAAGTGGTCCATATGTTTATGCTGCAAATGACTTTTCAATTGTACAACTCGATGCTGCAAAAGACGAGGTAAAAGAAACGTTTTATCCTTCGAATTCCACCGAACGAATTGTCGATGTGACGATCTACCAAGATTCCATTTATGCGCTAACACCTACACAACTTTTGAAAGGTTATTTACCGAATCCCATTTTACCCGATTATTCCCAATGGGTAAGGGATATCCGCCTACCATATCAAACGGCGAATAAATACACTGAAATGGAATTGTTCAACAATCGCATCGTTGTGTTAAAAAAATCAGAAGATTATGGAACAGATTCTGTTTATCGCTTAAATGCTTCTGATTTGGAATTGGTAACAACAATGCCTTTTTCTGTTGAAATTAACTCAATAAATGTCGTAGATAATTACCTATCAGTCAATATTGATGGGGTGATTAACCTCTATAATGACAACCTTCAAATCCCAGAATCTTACGGTGCAGGAAACTTTAGTGTATGGTTCTCTTCTTCTCGAACTGCCAGGAATCAATCTGGTTTGTGGTCTGCGGATTTGAAGTCTGGTTTAGTGATGTATCCAACTGAAATCGCTTACAAAACATATCCAATCGAAGGATCTAAAAACAACCAGTTTTATGCGATGGATGCACAAAAAGGAAAACTGGCGATTGCCTCTGGACGATTAAATGATAATTTACCGGGATTCACTAGAAATGGAGTTCATTTTTTTCAAGACGCTCATTGGAATTTATTAAACGTCAACAATGTTGCACAATGGCCACAATCGGATATCTGGGATTTTCTAGATGTGGCAATTAATCCAAGTGATACATCAGAGGTAGCAATGAGCACCTATTCTTACTTCCCGTTAACCTTCATGAATGCTACTGATACACTAGTGTTTAACGGCGGAAACTCTCCTATAAAGTCTACGAGTTTGGGCAACGGATGGAGCCTTGTATCGGATGTGCTTTTCGATAAACGAGGTGATTTGTGGGCCTTGAATGGTTATTCTGATCAACCATTAACGGTGAGAGAAAAATCGGGTTCTTGGCATAGTTTTGATTGCGGCCCGAATGCAAAGAATAAGTTTACAACCAAAATGATTCAAGATTTTGATGAAATTATTTGGTTTGCAACCAAATCAGATGGAATCATTGGATACAATCACAATGGAACAATTTCAGACCCAAGTGACGACAAGGTTATTTCATTAGACGAAGGAGAATTTAGTGGTAATTTACCTTCCACAGCAGTGACAGCTTTGGCGGCTGATTTTGATGGTGAATTGTGGATTGGTACTGAAACAGGTTTCGCCATTTTATACAATGCAGCGGGAGCATTCGATGCGCAACCTGGTGATTATAATGCGCAACAAATCAAAGTGAATTTTGAAGGAAATGGGGAATTTGTCCTTGGCAAAACGCACATCACGGATATTGAAGTAGATGGAGGTAATCGAAAATGGGTGTCAACGGCAAATGGTGGACTTATCCTCTTATCCGCGGATGGATCCGAAATAATTGAGCAATTTACAACAGACAATTCACCAATTATTTCCAATACGATTTTTGACCTCCAATTAAATCAAGAAACGGGAGAATTGTTTATAGTTACGGATAAAGGGCTCGTTTCTTACCGTGTAAATGCAACATATGAAGATCCGGAATATTCCAATGTAGTGGTCTTTCCAAATCCAGTCAAACCGAATTATTTTGGACCTGTAACCATTCAAGGCATTCGCTACGACTCTGATGTGAAAGTAACGGATGTTGCTGGAAACTTGATATACCGAACAACATCAAATGGTGGTACTGCTACTTGGAACGCACAAAACTTAAACGGTGAAAAAGTTCCAACAGGTGTTTATTTCATCTGGACAGCAACTAATTTCGATGGGAGAGACCGCAAAGTCGGAAAGGTCATGGTCATCCGATAATGAACAAAAAATAGCATTTTTATTTTTGAGAAAGAATGTTGCTAAAAAGCCACGTTTAACGTAAATGGAAAATTTCAACTTATTTCTAGAATGGACAGCAGCTGCAGCTGGAGCAGTATACCTGTTTCTTGTTGCGAGAAAAAACAAATGGGCCTGGTTATCTGGCGGGATCAGTTCGTTCATCTATATTTTTGTTTTTTATCAATCCAATTTACCCGCGCAATCTATTCTTTCGATTGCTTATGTTCTCTTAAGTGTTTTTGCTTTTTGGTCCTGGAACCGAGAAGGTGATATCACATTGATATCTTGGAAACGAAGAAATCACCTCTTCGCCATTCAGATTATCTTATTAAGTGGTGGATTGATTGCCTGGACTAAACTGGGTTCATTTCATAATTTTATTGAAAAAGAAACATTTGTTTTGGATGTATTCATTGCCTTATTTTCCTTGTTTGCAACAATTCTCGGTGTCCTGAAGGAAAAATCAAATTGGATTTATTGGTTGTTTATCAATTTAGCGTGCATCATTTTGTATTTCAATGCTCAATTGTATGCTACAACAATTCTATATGTCGCTTATTTCATACTAGGAATTTATGGTCTTCGAGAGTGGAACAAAAAATCAGTCACTCCATGAGAATTGCATTCACTGGACCTGAATCGTGTGGGAAATCCACCTTGGCTAAATGGCTCTCAGAAATGTATCGTTTGCCATTAAGTGAGGAGTTTGCTAGGGAATATTTATCTCAAAAGGAATCATATATCCAGGATGATTTAGACAGTATCACCTTGGGTCAACTCGCAGATTGGCAGAAAAAAGGTGCCGAATTCGTCGCTGACACCGAAATGACCGTGCTAAAAATATGGTCTGAATACCGATTTCAACAGGCATCACAATACATTCTTGAGGCACATAAAAAACAACACTTTACGCATTATTTTCTATGTGCTCCGGATATTCCTTGGGAGCCAGATCCGTTAAGGGAAAATCCGTCCAACCGAGATGAATTGTTTTTACTGTATGAGGCGGAATTAATCAAAAATGAGTGGCCATTTACCATCTTGAAGGGTTCTCTAAAAGAACGTCAAAAAGAAGTTCTTTTCGTGTTAGAGAACTTATAAAAACCTTAACTTTGTTGGCATGAAACGCATTTTCTTTTTAGGCTTACTTTTACTTGTTTGTATTCCAATTGCGTATTATTTCACAAGTTCAAAAAAAGAAAAGGCTTTACCAATCATCAATCCGATTGATGTTAATGAAGAAATGGTCGATCCGGAAATGCTTCGTTTAGGCTTTGGACACCACATTGGGTCATTTTCCTTTCAAAATCAAGATGGAAAGCTTATTTCTACGAATGAAATGAAGGGAAAAATTGCCGTTGTAGAATATTTTTTCACTACCTGTAAAAGTATTTGTCCGATTATGAATAAGCAAATGCAACGTGTAAATGAGGCATTCAAAACGGACAATGATGTTCGAATATTTAGTTTTACTGTTGACCCTGAAACGGATGATGTCGCGCAAATGAAAAAATACGCAACGAGTCATCAAGCAACTTCAGGAAAATGGCACTTTTTAACTGGTAAGAAAGAAGACCTTTACGGACTTGCACGAAAATCCTTTTTTGTTCTTAAACCTGCCGAAGCGCAAAACCTTGGGGATGCAGGTAGCGATTTTATTCACACGAATAATTTTGTGCTTGTAGATAAACAACTAAGAATTCGTGGATATTATGACGGTACTTCTGAAAAAGAGGTAAATCAACTCATTTCTGACATCAAACGCTTGCAAAAAGAGTGATTAAAAGGAATACCGAACACTTTTCTCTATCTTTGCTTGAATTATGAGAAATACACGCGGAACATCGAGAGGAAATCAATCAACGGATAAACGTCCAGCTGCGGCCGGAAGAAAGCCAGTTGCATCCAAACGACCAGCAACAGACAAAAAATCCCCAACGGATAAAAAGAGTCCAACGGATAAAAAAACGGTCACAGATCGTGACAAACGAAAATACATTGACTATAAAATCAAAGTGAAAAAAGGCGATCCATTGCCTTCTTTTAACGAAGATCAAGTTCGCTTGAATAAATATTTGTCGAATGCTGGTATTTGTTCACGTAGGGAAGCAGATGTCCTTATTCAAACAGGTGTCGTAACAGTGAATGGGAAAATTATCACAGAATTGGGATATAAAATTGCTCCTGATGATGTCATTCAATACGATGGTGAAACAATCAATGCGGAAACAAAGCGCTATGTTTTGTTAAATAAACCAAAAGGATTCATCACTACAATGGATGATCCAAGAGGACGTAAAACAGTCATGACATTAGTGAAAAAAGCATGCCGAGAACGCATTTATCCAGTTGGACGCTTAGACCGTGAAACGACGGGATTACTTTTGTTTACAAACGATGGTGATATGGCAAAGAAATTGACGCATCCACGTTACCAAGCAAAGAAAATTTACCATGTCGAATTAAACAAACCTGTTACCAAAGAGGATATGGAAAAATTGATGCGTGGTGTTGATTTGGAAGATGGAAAAGCCCGTGTAGATGAGGTTTCATACATTGAGAATGGGAATTCTACCGAAGTTGGTGTGGAAATCCATTCCGGTAAAAACCGTATCGTAAGACGATTGTTTGAAGCATTGGGTTACGTTGTTGTTAAACTTGACCGCGTTCAATTCGCCGGATTAACGAAAAAAGACCTCCCTCGTGGATTTTACAGACATTTAACTGAGCAGGAAGTTTCTTTCTTAAAAATGACCAAATAATGAAACGCTTCGGAATATACTTGGCACTTTTTTCCATTGTTTTTGTTGGAATAAATGCTTGTTCAAATTCACCGGAATATACATCCAAAAATCCAAATGCGACGTATTTTTACCCGCTAGATACGATTCCGAAAATTTACCTTTACAGGGACATCAATGGTGGACTTGAAGAGGAATTTCACCGCATTTATGCCTTAAAAGACAACGAAGGAGAACACTTAATTGTGGAGGTATATGCGAGTGATGGTAGGATCCGAGAAGCATATAATTATAACATCGACTCATTGAATTTACAGGATTACATGGTTGTTGATGTTCAACAAGAAAAGGAAAAAGCACTTCTTTACAAGGACAAACTATTCCCGATGAACCTAAATAAGGAATCGTGGTTCGCTGCTAAATTCCGAGGAATAACAGATTCAACCGTTATGTTGAGTGAGGTGAAACGACGCTTTAAAGAAAACAAGAAACATGGTGTCATGGATGAGGGGAATAAAGCAACACTTGTATTTACTGATGAAGTAAAATTGACTGTTTTAAATCCTTTTACAAGAAAAGAGCAAGCGAATAGCGCAAAGAGAATTTCATACTTCGCTGAAGGTTTTGGTTTGGTTGAATGGCATGGGGTAAACAAGAGCACCCATTTCAAACTTGAACAAGTATTGAGTCAACAAGAATGGATAAAAATGATAGCACGATGAAAAATATTCTCCTCTTATTGATGGTGATTTTGGTTTCAACATCATGGTCACAACAAGTAAATAAAAACAACAAACGCTCAACCGCCAAAGGCTCAATGTTCTTCTATTGGGGATATAACCGAAGTGCTTATTCCAAAAGTAATTTGCGTTTCATCGGACCTGGTTATGACTTTACATTAAAAGGTGTTCAGGCCAAAGACCGACCATCCGAGGATATCAAAACCTATGTTAGTTTAACTGATTTTACCGTACCGCAATTCAACTTCAGAATTGGATACAACATCAAGAAAAATTGGGCATTGTCTCTCGGATATGACCACATGAAGTATGTCATGAAAGCTGGTCCAACTTATTTTCTTAATGGTACTATTAACCCTGGAATAGATCCGGTAACGAATTGGTCTGGAACGTACAACAACGAACCGGTTGTGACCAATACAGAAACGTTTCATTATGAGAACACGAATGGCATTAATTACATACATGCTGATCTATCAAACGTGTTTAAAGTGTATCAATCAGATAAAGCTCACGTGGCCTTAACTACTTTATGGGGTTTCGGTGCAGGACCTGTTTTGTCATTTAATGATTTTACATTTGCCGGACAAAAAAATGTGGCAACCGTTTCATTATCAGGCTTCGGTGTTTCTGCACACGCAGGATTGAGAGCTGAATTTTTTAGAAGAGTTTTTGTCCAAACAAACTTAACAGCAGGTTTTATTGACCAAGTCCGTGTTAAAACGAGACCAAATGATTATGATTCTCATGCAAAACAGGTATTTGTTTATAGCGAGGGAAACATCGTTATTGGAGCCTTATTTTACATGAAACAAGGCGACAAATGTGGTAGTTGTCCAAATTGGTAAGCAATGAAGTTTTTGATTGTTGGATTAGGTAATCCGGGAAAAGAATACGAAGAAACACGCCACAACATTGGATTCAAAGTGGTTGATGAAATAGCGCGTGAATTAGGAGCTACATTTTCATTAGACAAAGCTGCTTTTCGTGCAGAAGCGAAATTTAAAGGCAGAACCATCATACTAATAAAGCCAATAACTTTCATGAATCTTTCTGGTAAAGCGGTGAATTATTGGCTTCAAGCTGAAAAAATTGATCTAAAAAACTTGTTAGTCATTACAGATGACATCGCACTCCCTTTTGGAAAGCTCCGCATGAAAGGGAAAGGAAGCGACGGTGGTCACAACGGTTTAAAAGATATTCAAGCGGTGCTGAAAACGGTTGAATATACCCGTTTACGATTCGGGGTAGGCAACGACTTTTCCAAAGGCAGACAAGCAGATTATGTTTTAGGCGAATGGTCTAAAGAAGAACAATTGGCGCTACCTGAACGCATTCAAACGGCAACAGAATTTATCAAAAGTTTCTCTTTTGTTGGTTTAGATATGACCATGACTGTTTGGAACGGTAGGTAATTCCAATATTAACTTTTTGTTAACTCGTGGATTTTTAGTACATTCGATAAAATCTACTACTACATGATAAAAGGTTTACTATTCATTTTCTTCGGTGTTTTTCCCATTGCATACGGACAATATTGCACATCAAATGTTGGCCCTACGAGTACAGTTGATTCAAATGTAGAACTGGTACAAATCGCCGGTACAGTTGGGAATATAAATTTTATAGGTTGTCCAGCAGTTATTGGTGTTCAAGACTTAACCAACTTGTCTGTTACCTTAAATGCCGGGGGCTCTTATATGCTAAATGTTAAATTTGGCACCTGCGGAGGAAATTATGCTGGTGTTGGAGAGGTCTGGATCGACTTCGATCAAAATGGCAACTTTGATCCGTATGAATCTATTGGAACGTGGATGGGAACTCCGCCTGTAGCCACTTCTACATTTAATTTTGTTGTTCCTTCCTCTGCTCAAAATGGCGCTACACGAATGCGTGTCATGCAGCGGGAAGCCGGATCACTTCCCTTGAATCCATGTGGAACGTATTCTTGGGGATCCGTTATGGACTTTGGAATTACTATTGGAAATGGAATTGATTGCACAGGCTATGTCGGAGACGATGAAATCGATCCAATCAATGTGACAGCATTACCATTTACAGATACTCGAGACAATTCTTTCTGTTATTCCAATAACAATTACGTATATCCTTCGCCGGATATTTATTACAAATTGACTCCGAATCCACTTATTCAAACAGTAAGCGCTTCTTTGTGTGGCGCCTCATTCGATACGTTTTTAAGCGTGGTGGATATGAATGGTAATGTGCTAGCATTTAATGATGACGCAGCAAATTGCGGAAGTCAATCGGAACTGACATTTGAAACTGCTGGATTAGGATCTGTTTACATCATCGTTGAAGGATGGGGAAGTGAAATGGGGAATTATACCTTGACACTCAATGCGGATTATGTCGGGTTGGACGAAGAGGAACAGTTGTCTAGTATACGGGTTTTCCCAAATCCAACCAATGGAAGTGTGCGTTTGAATCAAGCTATTGGAAAAGCGACGCTTTATCATGTAAATGGTACAGAATTGGCAAAGTACGATACAGATCAATCACTACACATTGACTTAAGTAATTTTCAAGCGGGGAGTTACTTTTTAAGATCAGTAGATGGTCAAGTTTCTCAACAAATTGTTTTGGTGAAATGAAGCTGCTTATAACACTTGTTCTTTGCGCATTTTCCTTAGGAAGTCAAGCGCAGTATTGGATCCAAAAATCATCCTTTGGTGGCGTCGGAAGACACCGAGCAGTAGGATGTGCCACCGAAAACAAAGGTTACCTTGGTTTAGGTCACGTAAATGGTACGGGAGTGGATATTTCTTACAAGGATTGGTGGGAATATGACCCTGCATCAGACACATGGTCACAACGTGCTAATTTTCCGGTATACAATCATGGTGCAACGAGTTTTGTAGTGAATGATCAACCTTGTGTGGGTGGAGGTTCTGCCTTGAATGGAGAATTTTTCAAATTTGACCCAGTACAAAATACGTGGAACCCAATTGCACCATGTCCCTTCTTTAATCCTGGGGATACTCAAGGATTTTCCGTAAATGATAAAGGATATGTATTCCTCGGTCAACAAATGGCTGAGTATGACCCAAGTTCTAACAGTTGGAGCTTGAAAGCCCAAGCACCCATGGTATTTGGTTCTTGGACTTGCTCATTCACGATTGAAGGAAGTGGTTATGTGAAGGCGGGTAATAAGTTGTATGAGTATAAACCAGAACATAATACTTGGACCCAACGCGCGAATTTTCCCGGTTCTAGCACTGGAGGAAGTTATGGATTCTCGATTCAACAACGCGGATTCGTAACATGTGGTTATGTTGGTGGATTAAGTACGGTTACAGATCAAGTTTGGTCATTTTATCCAGGAACTAATACTTGGCAGGTGGAAATGGCATTTCCGGGAGCAAAACGAAGATTTCCCGTGGCATTCGCCATTCATAATAGAGGATATTTTGGAACGGGTACAAATGGCATTAACCTGAATGATTTTTGGCAATACAATCCTACAATCAATACTTCGGGTGTGGAGGAATTAAATCCAATCTCGTTGAATGTCTATCCCAACCCTACTTCTGATGTTCTACACATTCAATTAAATCAGGATGCTTCTGCGAATACCTATGGTGAGTTACTTGATTTGACCGGAAAGTTAGTGCTTCGTATTCCATTAAACCCTGGGGAAAATGAAATCGATGTTCAATCGATCGCACCGGGAACTTATGTTTTTAGTCTACAACATCATGGTGTGAAAACAACGAAACAAATCAACATCTTTTGATATGAAGAAAAGAATTTACGTGTTGATCGTTTGTCTTCTGCCAACAGTGGCGTTCAATCAATACAATACATGGACCAAAAAAGCGGATTTTACCGCTGGAAAAAGGGAGCGCGCTGTCGCTTTCTCCATAGGTGATTACGGATATGTTTCAACCGGAATCGATACAGCGGAAGTTTTATTAAAAGACCTTTGGCAATATGCCCCAAATACGGATACTTGGTCGCAAAAGGCGGATCTTCCAGGCTCCGCAAGACGAGATGCAATCGCTTTTTCCGTGAATGGAAAAGGATACGTTGGAACTGGAATCGACAATGCAAACGCATTGCTTGGCACAAAGTTGAAAGACTTATGGGAATATGACCCAAGTACAAATAGTTGGACCCAAAAAGCGGATTTTCCAGGTTCGGGCGGAAATGGTATTTATTTTGCCACTGCTTTTGCTGCTGATAATAAAGGATACGTTTGCGGTGGAAAATGGGGGCCAAACTTGTACAGCAGCCAATTATGGGAGTATAAACCAAGTACCGATTTATGGATACAACGCATGAATTTCCCAGGCGGTGTGCGTTATCAATTAAGTTCCTTTAGTATCGGAAATCAGGGATATGTTGGCCTTGGCGCAAATCAAGATATTTATAAAAAAGATTTTTATCGCTTTAATCCCGGTTCCAACCAATGGACGCAAATTGCAGATTTTATTGGCAGTGAACGTGGTGGTGCTAGTGCTTTCAGTATGAACAATCGTGGGTTTATTTGCTTAGGCACAAATGGTGGTTTACTCGGAGACTTAATCGAATACAATCCTGAGCTAGATGAATGGGAAATTCGCTGCGCTTATGGTGGCAGTGAACGCAAAAATGCCATTAGTTTTGTTGTCAATAACCGGGCTTTTGTTGGACTTGGAAAAGGATATTCAGGAAAAAAGGCGAGCATCCAAGAATATGCGGCTCCTAACTATGTAGGACTTTATGAATCGAACCATTCTTGTCAAATTTTCCCAAATCCAAGCAAGGGTAACCTTCGAATTTCTACCGAAATTTCTATCGAAGAACTTCAACTTTTTGATGCATACGGCAAATGTTGTTTCGAAAATACTGACGTTAACTCGAATTACATCGAACTAGATTTGTATCATTTACCTACCGGTGTTTATTACGCAAGAATCCTTGTTTCGAATGGACAATTCATTCAAAAACAAATCATAATTGAATAGGAGATGAATAAGTGTTTTTTAGGATTTGTTTTGTTTTTACTGGCTTACCAAGCTGATGCACAAGACTATTGGTATCCACGCGATACGGTGAAGGGTTCGCCAAAATCAGTTATTGCAGCGACATCCTTTCAAAACATCGGTTTAATCATTGGTGGGCTGGATGACTTTGGTTTCAAACGAAAAATGTATTCTTATTCGCCCTTTCAAGATGACTGGGACGAAGAAGTTTCATTGGGTGGAGCATCTGGTGAGGGATTGGAACGCGGGTCAGCCTGTGCGTTTGCTTTGTACCACGAAAACATGCAAAAAGCTTATGTTTGCTTAGGTCAAACACAAACAGTGGCTTTCATGAAGGACCTCTGGGAATTTAATCCACAGACAGAGACATGGTCGCAAAAAGCGAATTTTACTGGATCGGCAAGAAGACAAGCGGTTTGTTTTACAGCAGCCAATTTAGCATACGTCGGAACAGGAGAGTCTGCAGCTGGATTGAAAAATGATTTTTATTCCTATAATCCGGAAACAAATAGCTGGACGCAAAGGGCAGATTTTGAAGGATCAGCAAGACGTGATGCCGTTGCCTTTGAATTAAATGGATTTGGCTTTGTCGGAACCGGTGATGATGGCACACTTAAAAACGACTTGTGGATGTATGATGTTCAATCAGACACGTGGATTGACAAAGCGGCATTTCCTGGATCCCCACGTGCAGGCGCAGTTGCCTGGGGAGCTTTCCCGGTTGCTTATGTAGGAACTGGAGAGGATGGTAACGGAGACTTTCATAATGACCTTTATGAATACAATTATTTCTTGAATGCTTGGGTGCAACGCACGAACATACCCGCGTCAGGAAGAAAAAATGCTTTTACCTTTTATATTAATGGTATTTCCTATGTGGGAGCAGGATATAACGGGACTTTCCTAGAAGATTTTTGGGCGTATTCCGGAACAGCAGGATTAAACTCAACTGAAACGGTCCACGTTAATTTATACCCAAATCCTGTTCAAAATCAATTGATGGTTCAGTCAGAACAAACAATGGAGAACATCGCTGTTTACTCCATGGACGGAAAACAAGTGTCCACGGAATCTGAAGCTCAGCAACAATTTTCTATGGATGTTTCAAACTGGAAATCAGGAACCTATATTTTTCGTTGTGAGATCAACGGTGTTCCAACCCAAAAAACATTTGTAAAATGCGATTGATTCTGATTCCTTCCATCCTGTTTTTACTTTTTTCGTGTTCGGACAAACCAAATGTAAAAAAAGACCGTGATCCGGTTGAGCAGAAAAGAATGAATCAAACTCAAAGTGTTCCACAGAATAGCACTCCAAGTAAACCAAAGGCTCAATCAAACTTTACCTTTTTCACCCATTTGCAACCGGAGGGCTGGGGCTATCGGATATCGGAAAAGGGCAAACAAATAATTGACCAACAAACAATTCCTGGTGTGCCAGGCAATCAAGGATTCTTAACATCGGAAGATGCTCAAAAAGTAGCTGAACTTGTCATAGAAAAACTGGAAAAAGGCGCCTTTCCACCTACCGTTTCAGAGGAAGAACTTCAAAAACTAGGAATTTCTTGGAGGAATTGATGTAGGTGCTCGGCTATTTAGCTGAAATCAACTAACTTTGCATCCATGAAAAGATACCGAATTTCCGAGATTTTAGCTGAAAATTCACCATTGAAAATAGGTGAAGAAATCAATGTAAAAGGATGGGTGCGTGCCTTCCGTAGCAACCGTTTCATTCAATTGAATGATGGTTCTTGTATGGCAAATATTCAAGCCGTTGTTGATTTTGAACAATGGGATGAAGCTTTATTAAAGCGCATCACAACTGCTTCAGCATTATCCTTAACTGGAAAATTGGTCGAATCTCAAGGGGCAGGACAACAAGTTGAATTGCAAGTGGAACACATCGAAATATTAGGTGATGCCCATCCGGATGAGGTTCAAAAAACAGTCATGCAACCAAAACGCCATAGTTTGGATTTCTTGCGTGAACAAGCGCATTTGCGTTTTCGCACGAATACTTTTGGTGCAGTTTTCCGTATCCGTCACTCGGTGGCATTTGCCATTCATCAGTTTTTTAATGACCGCGGATTCTATTACCTGCATACACCAATCATTACTGGTTCTGATGCAGAAGGAGCAGGAGAAATGTTCCGTGTAACAACGTTGGATGCGAAGAATCCACCATTGAATGAGGATGGTTCTGTTGACTTTAAAGAGGATTTCTTCGGAAAAGCAGTGAACTTGACGGTTTCTGGTCAGTTGGAAGCGGAATTAGCGGCAACTGCACTTGGTCAGGTGTACACTTTTGGACCAACGTTTAGAGCAGAAAATTCAAATACGTCACGTCACCTTGCGGAGTTTTGGATGATTGAACCAGAAGTTGCCTTCAATAATTTGAAAGACAACATGGATCTAACAGAAGATTTTCTGAAATATATTTGTTCGTACATCCTGAACAATTGTTCGGAAGATGTGAAGTTCTTAAGTGAGCGCGATGCGCAAGAACAAGCACAGAAACCACAAAATGAGCGCAACGAGATGACCTTGTTGGAACGCTTGAAATTTGTCATCGAAAATCCATTCAAACGTTTGACGTATACCGAAGCGATTGATGTATTGATGAATTCAAATCACTACAAAAAGAAGAAATTCAAATACCCAGTAGAATGGGGAATCGATCTTCAAAGTGAACATGAGCGTTACTTAGTGGAAAAAGAATTTAACTGTCCAGTCATTTTAACGGATTATCCAGCGAAAATCAAAGCATTTTACATGCGTTTGAACGAAGATGGTAAAACAGTTGCTGCCATGGATGTCTTGTTCCCTGGAATTGGCGAAATCGTGGGAGGATCACAACGTGAGGAACGTTATGATGTCTTGCTTCAAAAATGTGAGGAATTCCATATTCCAGCGGAAGAACTTTGGTGGTACATGGATACACGTAAATTTGGTACGGTTCCACATGCTGGATTCGGACTTGGATTTGAGCGTATGGTGATGTTTGTAACAGGAATGTCTAACATCCGTGACGTTATTCCTTTTCCTCGTACGCCATTGAACGCTGAGTTTTAAGCAAACAAACAACTTTTGATTACATAAAAAAACCCGTGAGGATTTGCCTCACGGGTTTTTCAATTTTATTTTTGAATTGAAATGGGGTTATTTAGGATCTAGCACCCATATGTCACCACCTGATTCGATTAATTCAAGTCTATCTTTTTCATATTTCAGAACAGACAAAACTTCTGTTGTACCGTCTATTGTTAAAATTAATTTCTGACTGCTTACGGAATATGTAAAAGGATCCGTAAAAGTTCCTGTACTCCAAGTTTCAGTAAGAGTTCCATTACCAGTCAATTTATCATCTTTGTTAAATTTTAATACGTAGCTTTCATCAACGGGTATTGCTATACCAGCAATGGAGATAATTTTCCATTCACCGTCAATTCTACGGTTAATTTTTGCGTCCTTCGAGCAAGAAAAGGTAATTGTTGCGATAATCGCTAACAGTATAAACACACTTTTTTTCATAATATTTGTTTTGAGTTTATTCAAAATTAGCAAAATTAGCTTTCTCAATAAGTGTTTTATAAGCAATAATCTATTTGAGTTCTATAAACTAGGTGTTGACTATAAGTTAAGTACGTGCTTCCCGGCAATAAATCCAGTGGTCCATGCGGCTTGGAAATTGAATCCACCCGTAATTCCATCGATGTCTAGTATTTCTCCTGCGAAGTGCAAACCTGGAACGCGTTTACTTTCCATGTTGCGAATATCGATGTTCGACATGGAAACGCCACCTGCCGTCACAAATTCTTCTTTGAAGGTAGTTTTGCCTTTCACCTCATAACGATCGTTCAGGAGGATGTTTACCAGCTTATTGGTGTTCTTTTTGCCCAGTTCTTGCCAACGTATTTCATTCGGAATCTCAGCTTTCGACAGTAAAAAATGCCAGAGACGGTTAGTAATGTGAAATGGATTGAGGTTTTGTGCTTTTTTGGCGCCGTGCAAATGAGCGGTCAACTCAATTTTTTGACGCAAATCTGCTTCCTTCATTTCGTGT
>CAIRMS010000354.1 GCA_903879765.1 uncultured Flavobacteriales bacterium | reverse complement strand
GCGGTGAGCTCTTACCTCACCTTTTCACCTTTTCCCTTACGCAAGCGCTCAGGTAGTTTTCCTTTCTGCGGCACTTTCTGTTCCCGAAAAATTCCTTTCTCGAGACCTTCCCGTTAGGAAGTACGACGCTCTGTACTGCCCGGACTTTCCTCTTTAAAAAAGCGATAGACTGATTTGCCTGCTCAAAGGTATTAAAGTTTCGTCAGTTTTCGGACGATTGTTCCTTTATTGGTATGAAGGTGGCAGAAATAAACACCCGGTTTCAGGTTTTGAATATCAATATAGGCGCTTTGAACACCGTTAAAAGATGTTTTCATGGACAATTCGCCCATTTGATTGTAAAACTCGACCTCATCCACTGCTAAATGCGTTTCGAAAAAACACAAATCCTCCGTTGGATTAGGGTATACCAAGGCATTCAAGGATAATTCATCAATTCCTGCATCAAGTCCAAGGTATTGTTCTTGGTATTCGATGGAACTAATGTTTTGATTCCCATTAAAATTTGAAACCACGACTTTCAATAGATACTCTTCTTTACCATTTGTCCACCATTCATATTCCGTGCGTTCAATTGGCGGTGTTCCGATCCAGCTTCCTGTTCCAAAAAAAGTTTGATAAATGGAATCGATCTCATTAATGTCATGTCGCACGCGCAACGCTGGAAAAGTCCCAAGAGGTGTAGTCACTGTCCCCCATCCGTCCACTTCCGTGTGTCTTTGACGATGTTGGATGTATTTGATGTCTGCAGCAGGATTTAAATCGACATAAGTATATCCGCGGGAATCATGTACATCTCCAAAAGTAAGCGGTAAGCTATAACGGGTTTCAATTGTATCAGATTTAAACGGGACGCCTTGTCCTTGAACATTGATAGAATAACCAATCGATGTAATCGCGCTATTTGAACGTTTTGTGTATTGACTTAAATCACTGATTTGAATCGGAAGAAAGGCTGATAATTGATCAATGGGTAACTCTGTCGTTAAGTTAAAATAGGTTGCGGAATAGGATCCAGCAAATGGACCATAGGTTGCCAGAATTAAAAAAGAACCAAAGCCGATTGGCGTGTAATCTTTTAAGGACTGTGTGTTTGCTGTTAAACTGCTAAAATCCCAGGTGTAGTTTGCGCCAGTGGAGCTGAAATCTAAATTAGAAGTTTGCATTTGACTCAGCCGAACGGTATCTCCCGCATTTGCGAAATCTGATACGGCTAATGAAATTTGAGCTTGTCCATCCAACACTAAAAAGGAGAAAAAGCAAAGGGACAAAAGTGATTTAAGCATGTAATTGGTTTAGTCTAAACAAATATAACGAATTTTAAAAGCATTGCTGTCAATTCTTCCATCATTCTAAAAATGGACTTAACTTTACCACAATGGAGCTTGGCTTGAAAGAACAACTTCTTGGATTTAAAGATGAATTGACTCATTTTCAGTCAGATGACATCCTTGTGCACCTTCACTCAGAGAAGGTGCTTAATGAAACAGAATGGGCGGAACCCAATCAGCCAAAAGCACAGCGTATTTTGCGCGAAACACAACGCATTTATCGTGAGATTGGCGTACAAGTATTTTGTCAATGCAGAGGTATTATGCGTTGGGAAAAACAAGGGAAGGAACTTGAAACGCCAATTTATCTTTCCGATGTCTCGTTGGACTTTAAAAAATCCAGCATTCAAGTTAAAACAGAATTGGAGGAAGATTTTTACTTGAATCCATACTTTGATCGTTGGTTCCGAAGTGAATTTAACACGACTCCGCCATCCTTCGAAAACAGGGAGCAACTTTCCGCTATTTTAGCCAAAATTGGTCATTTCTATCATGAAGAAAGTTCATTTTTTGGAAATTTTCATCCACAACGCTATGAACTTCTGAAGGAGGTGGATGAACTTTTATTGTGCGAGGAGATATCTGAGCCACTACAACAATTACTCGGGCATTCGGAATTACCTGAGGAAAAGGAAAAGTGGGATTTTCAAGCACCCTATCTTTTTCCCTACGATCCTGACCAACAACTCGTTTTTGAGGCAATCAATGAATCATCCGTAACTGTTCGAGGACCGCCAGGTACAGGAAAATCTCAGGTGATTAGTAACCTCATCGGTTCTTGTATTCGTCAAAATAAAAATGTACTGATCGTTTCAGAAAAGAAAGCGGCACTTACTGTTTTACAACAAAAACTTGAAGAGAAAAACCTTGGTTTTCTTTGTTCACATTTATCCTTTCATGCTAATTCACATGCGTTTTACGCTGATTTAAAATCTACTTGGGAATTTTTATCGCAACAAGAGAACTCAAGTAACATCAGCTCGCCGACATTAAACGATGAAAAGCGATTACAGCAGATTTTTGATGGATTGAGAATATTCGCAGCTCAGCATGAAGTATCCCTTTGGGATTTCAAAAAAGAGTCGTCACCTAACAAGAAAAAACAGCACATTCCGATTGAAATTTCCGATTTGAAAAATTGGAAAAAGGACGAGTCAATTCTTCAAACATTACAAAAAAGCACACTTGATTGTATCCCCTTCTTAGCACCTTCATGGAAAGACCCAAAGAACTTCTCAACCAATGTTCAGCAGTTTACAGATCTTGTACAAAAGCACGAAGAGCTTTCACGCCTTTTTCTTTTTGAACATACAAGTGACATTCAGTCAGCAGTGAGAGAAGCCATACTTTGCCATCAATTTCAGGGGAATGTTTACGAGAAATATGGGCGTTTTTTAGGAAAGGACCTGAACCTCATCAAAAAGTCCATCAAAAAGTGGAAAAGCGTTTGTTTGGAGATAGACGAGTGTGCAACGGATCAGAATCATTGGCTAAACGAACCGAGTTCTGCAGAATTAGAAGTATTAAAAACTGCTGCTCAAGCACATGGTTTTTTTGCCGATTTGCGTTGGAAAAAAATCTGGAAGAAATGGACTAGAACACCAGAACTAGACCCAATAAAAAGCATTGTTTCGAAGGAAAAACATTTGGCTTTACTTCAAACTAAAAATAAACTCTCGGCTACATTTACTGAATTAGGGATTGTCAATTCAGATGTGGAATTGCCCATCATCGAACAAATACTACAGCAGCATTCCTTAGAAGATTGGAGGTGGTATCAAGCCCTTGATATAGATAAAAGAACGGCAATGGCAGCTGCGAATCGGACCATTAGCGCCTTCAATCAATCGTTTCAACAACTATTTAATGTTGTAACTGAAGTAGAAATGGCTCCTCTGTTTGATTTATTAAATGCGGCCATTTCGAAGCTTGAAAACGATTTGCTATCATTGGAACAGCTTTCAGAAACAACCTTTAAAATGGTAAAGTATGAACGAGATCTAGTTGCTTTGAATGCTTTCATTCATCAACATGCTTGGCAAAAATTTATTTCTGTTCATCCATATATGGTTGATTTTGAGTTGTCAACCTTTAAGGAGCAAATTGAGCGTTTACAGAGTAATCGAAAAGAACAGGAAAATGACTTTTCTCGCTTTTTGATTCAACATCAAACGAATAAGTTTGCGCGATACCAACATATTCTGAGCGCTCCATTGAATAAATTGTCGGTTGATGACAAGGCCCTTAGAGCAATCCTTCGGAAAGGTAAATCCATTTTAGTCAAAGAATTTGCAAAAACTCGCCAGCATTTGTCGATTCGGGAATTACGTAAGAGTGAAGCGCGTTGGTGGATCGATGTACTTAAACCGATTCAATTATCCAATCCAAGTTCACTAGCATCTATTTATCCAATGGAAACGGGACAATTTGACCTATTGATTTTCGATGAAGCTGGCCAAATTCCAATGAGCTATGCTTTAGGCGCTTTGCAACGTGCGAAAAGAGTTGTGGTAGCCGGAGATCATCAGCAAATGAGTCCTTCGAGTTATTTTAAAAAATCCGACGATGTGGTTGTGGATGTCTTGCATCAATCTGCTTTTTACTTTAAAAACATACTTTTGACAAGGCATTACCGTAGTCGAAATCCTCAGTTAATTGCCTTTTCGAATCAGTATTTTTATGGTGGGCGCTTACGGACATTTGCAGATCGATCGCAAACAAAAAATCCAATAACATTCACCTATGTTCCAGCTGGAATTTATGAAAACCGTGTCAACATAACGGAAGCAAAAGCCATGGCGAAATTGATAGAAAAAGCGTTGTCCGCTAAGGAGAAATATGGCATTGTGGCTTTCTCAGAAACACAGTTGAGTACTATTTACGCTTGTTTATCCGCCAAGGATCAAGTTGCACTAAATGAAGCGATCCATGAAGACCGAATCTTTTTTAAAGCCTTGGAGCAAGTTCAGGGAGAAGAATGCGATCATCTATTGATTAGTTTTGGCTACGGAAAAAATCCTGAGGGGAAATTTGAACTTCGTTTCGGACCGCTCAATTTAATAAATGGTGCTAAACGTCTAAACGTACTTTTCAGTCGCGCTAGAATGACAATTCAATTTATCGCAAGTGTCACCAGTTCGGACTTTACTCCTTCCAAGAATGAAGGTGTTCAACGCATAAAGGATTGGTTTGTATTTGTGGAAAATCAACAAGAACAAGTTGCTATTGGATTTACTGATGTGCGCTTTGAAGAACTTTTGCAAGATGAAAAGGATTTCCTTTCCTTCACTAATCGTTTTGATGTCCTGTGTCAGCGGGGTTGGTATATTTAAAATTCATTTTACTTTGTTCATGTTGAGGTGTTTATTCTTTAATAAACTTTTAATCTATTGTTTAAATACAGGCTAGAAATAGACATCAACTTTGTCAAAATATATTTTGACTATGAAATCAATTCTTACCCTTGTAATCATAAACTTTTTCTTTGCATCTGTTTATGCGCAATCATCTATTGCCGTTTGGAATTACAATGCTATAGTTGGTGCGCCAACTTCACCAGTTGCAGATATTGGAACGGGAACATCATCCATCGTCGGTTCATTAGTTGTCGCATCAGCTGCAACAGGTATGGATCCAATTATCGGAAATGGTTGTGGTTCACAAAATGGTTTGAATCCAGGCGCGTGGGCGTTCACTGCTAGTCCAGGCACAACAAATGAATCAAGTGGTGTGCAATACAATGTGTCCACGGTAGGTTTTCAAAATATTTTCTTTACCTGGGACCAAAGGTCTTCCAATACCGCCACGAATACA
Source organism: uncultured Flavobacteriales bacterium (assembly GCA_903879765.1). Lineage (GTDB taxonomy): Bacteria > Bacteroidota > Bacteroidia > Flavobacteriales_D > Crocinitomicaceae > UBA952. The sequence goes on along the minus strand of CAIRMS010000354.1, from coordinate 8,850 downwards.
ATGCGCGTTAAATACACACTTGATGGAACGACTTGGGTAGATTTTGTCATGACCGAGTTAAATACAACTTATTGTAATGGCGTTTTAGATGGCGGAAGATTTCAAAATAGTGCGGTTGGAGATAACTACCGAAGGGTTTCTGTTAATTTTTCCGCTATTACAGGTGCAAATAACAATCCAAATTTTGCCGTTAGGGTTCTTGCAGCTCATTACCAAACGACCGGTGAATTTAGACAAACAGGAGTTCCTACTAATATCGCTACCGCAGGTACATGGAGATTTGATAATGTTTCCATTGAGGGCCGTTCAAATGTTTCCATTATTGCAGCAAATAATTTTATTACAGTAAATGAAAATGTAGGAACTGTTGTTGTTCCAATTACCGTGTCAAATGCGAATGCAAATCCGATTGTATTAAATCTAGGTTTTTCTACATACTCCAACGCAACATTGAATGATGATTTCACGATGTCAAGTATTGTAACTATTCCGGCCAATACAAATGGTGTTTACAACCACACAGTCACAATTGTTGATGATATTTTATCGGAAAAAGCAGAGCGTATCATTGTTAAAATTTTGAATGGATCTAACGCACTAGTGTCCAGTACAGATAACTATAGAATTATGTTTATTGCAGATAATGACATGCAAGCACCGGCTCAAACCAATGAGTTAAACATGAATTTGCTTACAAGTTTCTCGAACGGGGCAACAGGAACAAACTCTGCTGAAATTGTCACATTTGATTCGGACGTAGATCGCATGTACATTGCAAATAGCATTGGAGCGAAATTAGACATTGTCAATTTTGCTAATCCGTCAAGTCCAATTTTAATTTCTTCCGTTGCGATGGCACCTTATGGAAATATTAATTCTGTTGTTGCACATGACAGTATTATTGTATTAGCGGTAGAGAATTCTAACCCACAATTAAATGGATCAGTAGTGATTTTAGATTACAATGGTAACTTCTTGAAACAAGTAACTGTTGGAGCAATGCCTGATATGATTACATTCAACAAGAATTACACAAAAATTCTTACAGCGAATGAAGGTGAGCCGAATGCAACTTACACGGTCGATCCAGAAGGTTCAATTTCTATAATTGACATTTCCGGAGGAATCAGTTCATTGACACAAGCTAATGTTACCACTTTAGGGTTAACAGCTTATAACACGCAATCAAGCACATTACTTGCACAAGGAATTCGTTTATTCTCTACAAGTGCAACAGTTGCTCAAGATTTAGAGCCAGAATATATTGCAATTTCTGATGACAATACAAAAGCTTACGTAGCTATTCAAGAAGCGAATGCTCTTTTAACTATCGATTTAACAACAAATAGTATTGTAAGTCTTTCCGCTTTAGGTTACAGTCAATACAATACTGGATCTGGAAATGCTTTAGACGCATCCGATCAAAGTGGTGCAATCTTAATTACTGGTGATCTTCCAATAAAAGGAGCGTATATGCCGGATGCTATTTCGTACGCAACCATTGGTGGACAAGGATACATTTTCACCGCTAACGAAGGAGATTCGAGAGAATTTGGATCAGTGATTGATGCCAACAGAATCTCATCTTCTGTATTTGCGAATTTAGATCCAGTTGCATTCCCTGATGCAGCAATCCTTAAAAATAATAAGTTCCTTGGTCGACTTAGCGCTTTAAAATATTCTGGAGATACTGATGGTGATGGTGATTATGATGAGTTACATGTTATGAGTGGTCGTTCTTTTAGTATCCGCAATGCAACAACTGGAGCGGTAGTATTTGATTCCAAAGACCTTTTGGAGCAAATCACTTCAAAACATCCATATTTTGGTTCGATCTTTAATGCGTCAAATACAGTTGGTGCACCAGCACTTAAAAACCGAAGTGACGATAAAGGTCCAGAAATTGAAGGAATTGCGGTGCATGAATTCAATGGGTCAATGTATGCCTTTGTTTCTTCAGAGCGACTTGGTGGAGTATTTATTTTTAATGTTCAAAATCCTTCTACACCAAATTTCGTTGGATACTATAACAACCGATCTAATACAACGAGCGGTCCAGATTTAGGTGCTGAAGGAATTATTTTTATTTCTGCAGCTGAATCGCCAAATGGAAATCCACTCGTGATTTTGGCTAATGAAGTAAGTAGTACATTATCCATTTATCAATTGAATACATGTTCTTCTATTGCTGGAGCAGAAATCAATAGTTCATTAACTGGATTTTGTCAAGGTTCTACAGCTTCTTTGAGTATTCCTGGCGCTGTTGGAAGTTCTTATCAATGGTTATTAAATGGCGCGCCAATCGCTGGAGCAACGGGTGTTACCTGCAGTATTTCTCAAGGTGGAAACTATGCAGTTTTGGTAACAAACTCACTTTTAGCATGTACAGATACATCAAATGTAAAAGCGATTACAGCATATTCATTACCAACAGTGAATGCTGGTATTGATCAAGCAGTTTGTGCTGGTGCTAGTATCTCATTAACAGGAAGTGGTGCAAATTCATATTCTTGGTCCAATGGAATCTCTAACGCGATCTCATTCATCCCTTCCACATCTCAACTTTATACACTAACAGGAGTCGATGCCAATGGGTGTTCAAATACAGATGAAGTTCAAGTTACCGTAAATGCACTTCCAACTGTTGATGCTGGTATTAACCAAACGGTTTGTGCTGGATCAAGTGTGATTTTAGTTGGTTCTGGGGCTAATACTTATACCTGGAATAATGGTGTGGTTAATGCTGTCCCATACATTCCAACTGTCTCTCAAACCTACACCGTAACCGGTGTCGATGCCAACGGATGTTCAAATACAGATCAAGTTCAAGTTACCGTCAATGCTCTTCCAAATATTTATGCTGGAAACGATCAAACGGTTTGTTCTGGAACGATCATTACATTAACAGCTTTTGGAGGAAACACCTATACTTGGAATAATGGGGTAACTAACGCCGTACCGTTTTCTGCAACTACGTCACAAACTTACACCGTAACCGGAGTAGGATTAAATGGTTGTTCAAATACGGATCAAGTGAATTTAACCGTTCTATCTCTTCCAATTGTGGATGCTGGAATTGATCAAGGCATCTGTGCTGGGAGCAGCATCGTACTTTCTGGAAATGGAGCAAATTCCTATTCTTGGAATAATGGAATTTCAAACGGAGTTTCATTCATCCCTGCCACCTCACAAACATTTACCGTAACAGGATTGAGTACAAATGGCTGTTCAAATACGGACCAAATCAACGTAAACGTACTTTCATTACCTAGTGTATCTGCCGGATTAGATCAAACAATCTGTTCAGGTGACTCCATCACGTTGAACGCAACAGGTGCAACAATTTATACATGGAATAATGGTGTGACAAATGCAATGGCATTTACCCCAACAGCAACTCTGACGTATATCGTTTCAGGAGTTGATCAGAACAACTGCTCCAATTCAGACCAAGTTGTAATTACGGTTAATTCGCTACCAATTATAAATGCTGGAATTGATCAAACAACTTGTCTAGGTACAGCAGTTGTTTTAAATGCGACAGGAGTAAATTCCCTTTCTTGGAATAATGGTGTAATCAATGGCTTGTATTTTACACCAACGACTTCACAAACCTACATAGTTACAGGAACGGATGCTAACAATTGTTCAAATTCAGATGAAGTACAAATCACCGTGAATTCCTTGCCTGTAATTAATGCTGGTGAAGATCAAACGGTTTGTCCTGGAGTTTCTGTTACACTTAACGCGACAGGTGGAATCAATTACCAATGGAATAACGGAGTGTCAAATGGAATTTCATTTATACCAACTGCGACTCAAAATTATATTGCATCTGGTTCCGATATCAATGGATGTTCTAATTCAGACACAGTTTTAGTAACAGTAATTGATTGTACAGGCATGGAAGAACAAGATGATGTCACTGTTTCTGTTTATCCAAATCCGATTCAAGATGTACTACACTTCGAATTTAATCAAGTGATATCAGGTGGAATTGAATTATTAAGTGTGGAAGGAAAAATAATTTCATTTGTTGAAATCAATGAGTTAGAAGCATATCAAATGGACCTTACTTCGCTAGCTTTTGGACCATATTTCATTCGAATGAATTTAAATGGACAAGTAAAATCAATTAAAGTAATCAAAGCAAACTAGGTTTTTCTAGTTTGCTTCATGGTTTTTTATTTGATTGCTTCTTCTTCGGAACAGGGTCGTAACCAAATCCACCACGAGGATGACATGACGCGATTCGTTTTGAACCGAGCCACAGTCCTTTAATCGGGCCCCAAACTTGAATGGCTTCAATCATGTAACTTGAACATGAAGGCGTGTATCGGCAAGATGGTGGAAAAATGGGCGAAATTATCCATTGATAAATGCGCACCAAAAAAATAAAAGGAAGTCCTAAAATCTTGTATATCCATTTCATTTCTCAAAGTTACATACTTATTTAACACATTTGTGTTTAAAGCTTTCATGTAACAAAATTGACTGATTGAACTATCTATTTAACTTTATGGGGACTCAATCAAACAAAACATGCAACATCTTATCTTTTTCATTCTTTCCGTTTATTTCAGCCTCGCTTATGGACAACCGCTTTCCAATTGGGATGGAGAGAAAATCATCGTAAAAAGGTCAAGTAACTCCAGTACCATCATGCATGCCGAAGCGCTTTTTGAGGACCGCTGGGACTTGCTTGCTCAACCGCAATTTTGGAAACAGATTATGTTATTATCTCCAGATTCATGCATTGTAAATGTTGCGAGTACCCGACAAATTCTAAAAAAGATGTCATACAAAGACTGGAATAGTCAAAGTGAGGCAGAAAAAGATGTTACACGAGCAGATCTACGTGCTAAATTCAATTTGGATCCAACTACCAGGATTTTTGTTACTTCAGGAAAAAACGACTTTTACAAATTTAATGAGGTTTATCCTCAACTTTCGAAAGGTGTTGAAGCATTCGAACGTTTTGGTGTAGATCCTTGGTATGCTCAAGCCATTTTATTGATTGAATGTCCTGGACAAATGAAAAAATCGGTTTCTGGTGCTTATGGCGCATTCCAATTAATGCCTGAAGTTGCGAGAGCTGCTGGACTAACTGTAAATAGTAATGTAGACGAACGAAAAGATTTTGACCGTTGTGCATATGGATCTGCACGCTTAATTAGCAAAGTGTGTATTCCAGAAGCAAAACGAATTTTGGACAGACATCAATTAAGTTATAAGGAAAGTGATTTGTGGTTCCGTTTGTTTGTTCTGCATGTGTATCATGCTGGAGCAATGAACGTTGCTGCTGTGGTGAACAAAATTCAACCAAAAGTGGGGTCCAGACAATTAATCCTCGACATGTGGCAAAATACAGCCGGTGGATTTGGGAACAACTCGCAAAATTATACCCAATTAGCTCTAGCTGCTCAGATTATTCTTCACGATATGGTGTATCAACAATGTGACGAAATCACCAATTGCAGAACGCGTTAATCTTTGATAAATTTCATTGAGATGGAATTGACACAATGACGTGTGTCTTTCTCCGTAAATCGCTCACCAAAAAATACATGTCCGAGGTGACCTTGACAATTCGCACAAATAATTTCTGTTCGACGTCCATCCGCATCTAAGACATGGGTAACATTCTTAGCGATTTGATCATCAAAACTTGGCCATCCACATCCGGAATTGAACTTCGATTCACTTCGGTATAGTGGCGCTTCGCACTGTCTACAAACAAATGTTCCTGTTTCATAGAAAGAATTGTATTCTCCTGTATTTGGATATTCTGTTCCTTTGTTTAGGATCACACGTTTCTCATCAGGGGTGAGTTCATTCCACTCATTTCTTTCTTTCATCACTTCATTCTTAATTGTCCTTTTTCAACAACAAGTGAGGATTCGAAATTGTTTGTATACAGACCTCCTGTCCCTAATCCTTGTGGTAGCAAGTCGCTATATGTTGCTGTAAACTGAGCAATGGCATTTAATCCAATCGAGGATTCGAGCGCAGAGGTCATCCACCAAGCGATTTGATTTTCTTCCGCTAACTGAATCCATTCTTTACAACCAGAAAATCCTCCGTGTAAACTAGGTTTCAGTACAATAAATTGAGGCGAAATATTTTTTAATAAGGATTCTTTCTGTTCCAATTCATGAATTCCAATCAGCTCCTCATCCAATGCGATTCCAATAGGAGAATTTCGACATAATTTACTCATAGCGCTTACTTGTCCGGCTTGAATGGGTTGCTCCATCGAATGAACATCTAATTCACTGAGTTGATTCAATATCGGCACTGCAGATTCGGGCGTAAATGCTCCGTTGGCATCCACACGTAATGTTAACTCCTGTTTAGAAAAGCGACGGCGAAGTTGTTCCAATAAAGCAAGTTCTTTCTTCCATTCAATGGCGCCAACTTTCATTTTGATGGTCGAAAATCCATCCGCTAATTTCTCTTCCATTTGTTCGAGCATGAAAGATTCGTCTCCCATCCAAATTAATCCGTTGATGGGAATACTACATTCTTTTCGCGTGAATCCGCTTTCAAAAATGAGTGCATTTCCTCCCTGATGTAGGTCTCGTGTGAGTGATTCAATTCCGAATACGATGGATGGAAACAAGGCATAGGAAAGTAAAAGTTGCTTCCATTTTAAGGTTGTAAATACCTGAATGTCGTTAAACTCCTCCTCACTCCAATTTAATTCAAGGTCTTTTTTTAAGTCGTTCAATTTTATTTCATACTGATTTTCATCGATGAAATCCGGTGAAAGTCCAGGGATAACGCTGCACTCACCATATGCGGTGTGACCGTTTGATAGTCGCACACTTAAAATCCAAGAAGGTTTATCGTATAAAATTCCGCGACTAGTACCGCTTGGTTTCTTGAAATGAAGCAGTTTTTTTTCGATGTGAATTTTCATGAAACTAGGAATGATGGTAAGGTTCGCCTTTTAAAATAGTATATGCGCGGTACAGTTGTTCCAAGAAAATCATTCGGACCATTTGATGGGAAAATGTCATTTTAGATAAGGATAATTTAGCATTCGCACGTTCATAAACTGCCTCACTAAATCCATAGGCTCCACCGATGACAAATAGTAAATTTCCATTTACCGACATTTGTTTTTTATCCAGCCATTGAGCAAATTCTACCGAAGTTTGATGGAGGCCATTTTCATCCATCAGAATGAGGTGATCCGTTGGACTAACCTTTGCTAGAATCAGCTCGCCTTCTTTTTTCTTTAATTGATCTTGGCTTAATGCTTTGGGATTTTTCACATCTGGAATCTCCACACGCTCGAAGGAGCAATAATGTTGCAACCTTGTGGAATAGCGATCCTCACCTACTTTAACGTCAGGGAAAGCCGTTTTACCAAGCACCAAAAATTTAATTTTCATGTCAAGCCATTTGAACCGCTTCCACTCCTTTTAATTCCGGAGCCGCTTGTCTCAATGCTTCCTCTAAGCCACCTTTGAGTGTCATTTGACTCATCGAACAATCGGAGCACGAACCAATTAATTTCACACGGACAATCGCATCATCGGTAATCTCAACAAGTTCCATGTCTCCTCCGTCTGCGTGTAAAAATGGACGAAGTTGATTGAGTGCTTCGTTTACTTTTTCTGAAAGTGTTGCTTTTAGTTGCTCGTTCATAAATAACTTCTAGAGTGTTTTTGCTTTCAGTTTTGTTAGCTGGTCAACAAAGGTATGAACTAATTCATCAAAGGCCAATGCAGTGGGAGTATTTTCCTGATAAACAGCAGGTCTTCCAGCATCACCTGCTTCGCAAACACTTTGCACCAGTGGAATACTACCTAAAAAGGGCACGTTCATACCATTTGCTAAATTCTTCGCTCCATCACGTCCAAAGATGTAATATTTATTCTCTGGTAATTCAGCTGGAGTGAACCAAGCCATATTTTCCACGATACCAATTACTGGAACTTTTAAGGTGTCCATTTGGAACATATTGATTCCACGACGTGCATCCGCTAAAGCGACTTCTTGAGGAGTACTCACAATCACAACGCCATCTAACGGTACTGTTTGAACGAGTGATAAATGGATGTCGCCCGTACCTGGAGGAAGGTCGACTAATAAAAAGTCCAACTCACCCCAATGCGCATCAGTAAACAATTGCGTCAATGCTTTCGAAGCCATTGGACCACGCCAAACGACTGCATTATCTTGATCTGTAAAAAACCCAATTGACAAAACGCCGATCCCTTTGGCATCCACAGGTTGTATAAGTCCTTGTCCATTTACGTCTACCATTTGAGGTCGTTCTCCAACAAGATCAAACATTGTCGGCATGGAGGGACCATGAATATCCGCGTCAACGATTCCAACTTTATATCCTTGCTTTTGGAGTCCACCAGCAAGATTTGCAGTGATGGTTGATTTCCCAACGCCACCTTTCCCAGAGGCGATGGCAACAATGTATTTGACATCAGGAAGAATTTTTCTTCGAGCGCTTCTATTCTCAGTGCTCATTCCTTTAATCATACAAGAAATTGTGATTTCATCACCAAAAACACGTTTCAAGTTAAATTCAATCGCTTCTTGCATGCGTTTTCTTGCGTGCAAAGCTGGATTTGATATTTGAACCGACAGGGTGATTTTATCGGGTGAGACATCTAATTCTTCAATAAGATTTAAACTGACTAGATCATTTTTAAGATCTGGCTCTGTAATTTTCCCAAGTGTGTTTAAGACGTTTTCTCTTGTAAGTTCCATTAGAAATTTAAGGTTGAAATGATTGAATTGAACGATACATGAAATCAACTACTTTTTTCGAGTCGCCGAGTTCCTTGTTTTGAATTTCGTAGTAAATGCCATTAATCTTCT
>CAIRMS010000353.1 GCA_903879765.1 uncultured Flavobacteriales bacterium | reverse complement strand
GTAATTGATAAATCAGTAGGAGCTGTTCCAAAAGCAGTACTGGAAGAAAAACTTAATTCATTAATGTAATTTCAAAGGGAGTTCGCTCCCTTTTTTTATGCCATGAAAGATTTTTTTAGAAGATTAAAATATTACGGACTAGGATTCACCATTGGTGCCATCATGGTCGTTTTTATGTTCGACAACAAAGGTTGCAGTTGGTTTCCATCGAATCGCGTGAAAGACAATTTATTCAACCGGATGATTGTCGTGAATGCTTCTTCATTCGATGAAATCAAAGAACAAGGATTTACAGAAGCTGGTTTTTTGAAAACGGTACAGGCAGGTAAAGTTGATTTTGGGAAAAGTAAAAAACAAGGTTTAGACAAGGTTTACCGCATTGATTACGAAACGCCAAAAGGAAAGAAAAAACATTGTTTCATGACAATGGGAGATGAAAGTTTTATAACTGAAATTATTTTCTCTCCAAAAAAAGCAGCTAAAATTTCCCCCACAAACTCGGACGCAGAATTGCCAGGAAAAATTCTATTTATCCCAAAAAACGAGTTTCTGTTCTACATGGATTCCTCGAGTGTATTGATTGAAAAAATGAAGTCTATTGGAATCAAAAATGACAAAGAACTCAACGGTTTGATTCGCAAAAATGCACGATTCAACTTTAGCCGATCTCAACTTACACAGCACCCGAAACCAGTTCATTGCCTTCAATTTAACGATTCAAAAAGATCCAAAGAAATGCTGAACGTTACGTGTATTTGGTACAAGGACAAAATTAAAGTCTATGATTTGACAATCGAAACGCTCGATTTCTAACAATATTGGACTTTTTATTGTTAATAAATTGACTTTCATCCACGTTTCTTCGTTCTACCTTTTTGTAACTTTGATTAATGGAATTTACAGCCGAACAAATTGCTGGCCTTTTACACGGAGAAGTTGATGGAAATCCATCTGCAAATGTCAATGGATTAGCCAAAATCGAAGAAGGAAACCAAGGTTCTTTGAGCTTTCTTTCCAATCCAAAATACGAGGAATTCATCTACACGACAGGTTCGAGTATCTGTATTGTCAATAAAACTTTTATTCCATCTAAAGCACTTCCATCCACTTTGACACTCATTCGTGTGGAAGATGCCTATGCTTGTTTTGCGAAATTATTGGAGCTTTACAATAGCATGAATCGCAAAGAGCCCGAGATTGAACAACCTTCTTTCATTCATACAAGCGCAACAATCGGAAGTGATCCCTATATTGGAGCGTTTGCTTACATAGGAAAAAATGTAACAATTGGAAACAACGTTCAAGTGTACCCGAATGTGGTTTTAGGTGACAATGTTCAAATCGGTGACAATACAATCCTTTTCGCAAACGTGAGTATTTATGCGGATTGTCAAATTGGTAACAATGTAATCATTCATTCCGGAACGGTTATTGGCTCTGATGGATTTGGCTATGCCCCGGATGAAAACCGCGCGTATCAAAAAATTCCACAAATTGGAAACGTTGTCATCGAAGATGATGTGGAAATTGGTTCGAATTGTTCCATTGACCGTGCTACGATGGGATCAACGTTTATCCGTAAAGGAGTGAAAATCGACAACCTTTGTCAAATTGCTCACAATGTCGATGTCGATCAACACACAGCCATGGCTGCTCAAGTGGGAATTGCTGGATCGGCGAAAATTGGCAAACACGTGATGATTGGAGGTCAAACAGGCATTGCTGGACACCTACACATAGCGGATGACACGAAAATTGTCGCGCAATCTGGAATTCCTTCCACGGTAAAAACCGCGGATACATTGATGGGTTCTCCAGCTATCAATCATAACGACTTCAAGCGATCCTACATTGGATTCAGAAAACTACCTTATATCTTATCTAAAATCCATGAGTTCGAAAAACAATTGAAAGAACTCACGAAAAAATAAACAGAATGACTGAAAAACAACGCACGCTCAAAGAATCAATCGTTTTTAATGGTGTTGGACTTCACACAGGCGAAGCTGTAACAATGGAAATTTGTCCAGCGGCTGATAATCACGGTTATAAATTTCAACGCGTTGACCTAGAAAATCAACCAATCATTAAAGCTGACGTTGACTACGTAGTCGCAACAGACCGCGGAACGACTCTTGAGCAAAACGGTGCGCGCGTGTATACAACAGAACACGTATTGGCAGCACTTTACGCGAGTCAAGTGGACAACGCATTGATTAAAATCAACGGACCAGAAATTCCGATCATGGATGGAAGTTCCATTCTTTTTGTCAATGAAATTGAACGTGTTGGATTTGAAGACCAACAAGCAGAAAGAGAATATTTTGAATTGAACGAAAACATTCCGTGGGAAGATTTGGAAAAAGGAATCGAATTTCTTGCTATTCCGGATGTCAATTACCGCTTAACGGTAATGGTTGATTATAATTCTCCTGTTCTTGGGACACAGCACGCAAGCATGTACCAACTTTCCGATTTCAAAAAGGAGATTGCAAAATGTAGAACCTTTGTTTTCTTAAGAGAATTAGAATATTTGGCAAGCAACAACCTCATCAAAGGTGGTGATTTAGACAATGCGATTGTACTCGTTGATCGTGCAGATGTCGCTCAAGAGGAATTGGATCGTTTGGCAAAACTTCTGGGCAAGGAAAAACTTCAAATTTCTATTGATGGAATTGGTGTACTCAACAGTACCAAACTTCAATACGAAAATGAGCCTGCTCGACATAAATTATTAGACATCGTTGGAGATTTAGCTTTGGTAGGGAAACCGATTAAAGCACATATTCTTGCAGCCCGTCCTGGACACTCTGGAAATGTTCGTTTTGCGAAAGTTTTAAAAGAGCAAATCAAGAAACAACAAAACCAAGGTAGACAGTTTGATTTATCGAAAGCTCCCGTTTATGACATAAACGATATCGAACGCATTCTACCACACCGCTATCCATTTTTAATGGTGGATAAAATCATTGAAATCCATGAGAATTCCATTTTAGGTGTAAAAAACATCACCATGAATGAACCTCAATTCACTGGGCATTTCCCAGGGAATCCAGTTTTTCCAGGAGTTCTTCAAATCGAGGCAATGGCACAAGTAGGGGGTATTTTTGCTCTAACGAAAGTGGAAGATCCACATTTGTATTCAACGTATTTCATGAAAATTGACAATGTTCGATTTAAACAAAAAGTTATGCCAGGCGATACGGTTGTGTTCGAATTAGTTTTAACATCTCCTATTCGACGTGGACTAGTTGAAATGTCTGGAAAAGCATTTGTAAATGGGAAAGTCGTTTCGGAAGCAAGTATGCTTGCACAAATTATCAAAGACAAAGAATAAATGATTTCATCACTAGCCTCGGTTTCGAAAGATGCCCAAATTGGACAAAACGTCCGAATTGATCCATTCGCTGTCATTCACGAAGATGTCATCATTGGAAATGGAACAAGAATTCACTCAAACGTTGCCTTGTATCCCGGAACGCGCATCGGAGAAGATTGTGAAGTTTTTCCTGGTGCTGTACTTGGAGTTGTTCCACAGGATTTGAAATTTGACAACGAATATACAACGGTCGAAATCGGTAATAACACTAAAATTAGAGAATGTGTGACGATTCATCGTGGTACAAGTGATAAAATGAAAACGGCCATTGGTGACAATTGCTTACTCATGACGTATGTTCACGTTGCTCACGATTGTCAAATTGGGAACAATGTTATTTTAGCCAGTTATACTGGTTTATCTGGACATGTCATCATTGATGATTTTGCCATCCTAGAAGGAAAAGTTGCAGCACAGCAATTTGCTCACATCGGTAAGCACGCTTTTATTGGTGGAGCTTCGTTGATTCGAAAAGATGTTCCGCCATACATCAAAGCTGCACGTGAACCGCTGACGTTTGCGGGAGTGAATTCCGTTGGATTAAGACGTAGAGGATATACGGATGAACAAGTTCGTGAAATTGAAGATATTTACAGAACTATTTACGTTCAAAACAGCAACCTTTCAAAAGGTGTAGATGCCGTACTTCAAAGCATGGATAAAACACCCTTGAGAGATGAAATCATTGGTTTTATTCAAGCATCAGATAAAGGCGTAATCAGAGGGATGATTTAATGAAAAGAGGTGATGAAATATCCGTTGTAATTACGGACTATGCTTTTGGTGGACGAGGGATTGCAAAATTAGAAACAGAACATGGTCAATTTGTTGTTTTCGTAGACAATACGTTTCCTGGTCAAACCGTAAGAGTACGCATTGAAACAAAAAGAAAAAATTACGCAGAAGCGAAATTAATCGAAGTTGAAAAACGCTCAGAATTTGAAACAGAACAACGATTTCAAGAAATTTCCGGCGGCCCCTACATACATGTACCAGTTGAAAAACAAGAGGAAGTCAAACGAGAATCAACCCTGACAACCTTTGAACGACTGAGCGGAATTAAAGAAGTTCGTGAACGATTCGATGCATTTATTTCTTCCCCAAAACATTATTTCTACCGAAATAAAATGGAATATAGTTTCTCGTGCATTGAGCATGACCTAGAAACAAATGAAGAATTAGACGATGCATTTGCATTAGGCTTTAAACGTCGTGGTACTTGGTGGAAAGTGGAGAGTTTGAACAAAGCATCTGGAATGTTTGATGAAGAATGGGAAACCAAACTTCGTGAAATAAGACTTTTCTTAAAAGCAACGAATCTCCCTGCTTGGCATCCTCCTAAAAAAACAGGTTTCTTTCGTCACATTGTTGTTCGTAAATCATTTCACACCAGTCAATTGTTGTTGAACTTAGTGACATCCTCAGATGTAGACAATCAATTTGATGTATCCAAATTCGCGGAATTTTTGCAAAACCTTTTGCCTGGTCGAATTGCTGGATTATGGCACACTGAAAATGACAATGTTGCAGACCGTGCGAAAATTGAAAATGGTACATCCAAATTGATTTTCGGTCAAGAAGTAATCGAAGAGGTTCTCTCCGGATTGACCTTTCAAATCTCGATGGAAAGTTTTTTTCAGACAAATCCATCCTGCGCCGAATTACTCTACGCAAAAGCACTTGATTACGTCTTCGAAGAAGAAATTCCAGCTGAAAAAGTTGTTATGGATTTATTTTGTGGCACGGGTACAATTGGTCAATTACTAGCGAAACGAAATCCAACAGTAAAGATTGTTGGTGTTGATATTGTTGAAAAGGCAATTGAGGATGCACGTGAAAACGCCATAAAGAACGGCATTCACAGCATCGACTTTTATGCGGCAGATGTAGGTAAATTCCTGAAAGAATATCCACATTACCAAGGAAATATCTCGTGTATTGTTCTAGATCCTCCAAGAGCAGGAATTGCTCCAAAAACACTTCAAAAAGTTATTGATTTAGGAGCACAGCACATCGTGTACATTTCCTGTAATCCATCTACACAAGCAAGGGACGCAAACACCTTGAAAGAGGCTGGTTATGAACTTGAAAAATATGCGCTTGCGGATCAATTCCCACATACAGGACACATCGAATCCATTGCTAAATTCGTTCGAAAATGAACATTGAAATACTAGCCATCGGCGATGAGCTGTTGATTGGGCAAACCATTAACACAAACGCTTCCTGGTTAGGACAAGAATTATCCAAAATTGGTGCTCGAGTAACGCGCTCGATTGTTGTTGCCGATGACAAGCACCGTATTCTAGAGGCGCTTGATCACTGTTATCCAGAAACAAATTGTGTCATTATTACCGGCGGACTTGGTCCAACGAAGGATGACATCACAAAACATACCTTGTGTGAGTTTTTTGAAACGAAACTAGAAATTCATCAACCAACATTAACGAAAATTGAAGCGTATTTTGCCTCTCGTAATCGTCCCATGTTGGAATCCAATATCCAACAAGCTGCTTTACCCGTAGATTGTGAAATTTTGCCAAATAAATATGGCACTGCTGCTGGAATGATGTTTGAGAAGAACGGCCGCTATTGCGTTTCTTTGCCTGGTGTTCCTTATGAGATGAAAGGTATTGTGACAGAGGAATTGATTCCGCGATTGATGCAACGTTTCCAACTAAAAGCAATGTACCATTACACGGCATTAACGCAAGGAATTGGCGAATCATTTTTGGCAGAACAAATTAGTGATTGGGAGGACCGTATTCGCGAAAGAGGATTTGGATTAGCCTACCTTCCTTCTCCAGGACTTGTCAAGCTGCGCATCACCTCATACGAAGGAAAAGAAGATCAAGCTGAAATCATGGAATTTTTCAGGGAATTATCCAATCGACTTCCTGAAGCTGTTTTTGGGTATGAACATGATTCGTTGCCCGAAGTTATCGGTAAATTATTGAATAACAAACGAAAAACAATTGGTACAGTTGAAAGTTGCACGAGTGGACTTTTAGCACAGCAAATTACCAGTATTTCAGGAGCGTCAGATTATTTTATGGGTTCACTCCTCACCTATTCCAACGACCTAAAGCATCGGATTTGTGGTGTTTCCGTAGACTCATTACTTTCGGAAGGGGCTGTAAGTGAAAAAGTTGCGTTGGAAATGGCTGAAAACGGCGCAAAAAAATTAGGGGTGGATGTATGTATCTCGACCACAGGAATTGCTGGTCCTAACGGAGGTACGGTGGATAAACCAGTTGGATTGGTTTGGGTTGGATTGTGTATTTCAGGAAAAACGATTGCACGGAAATTTCAATTCGGAGACAATCGTGAACGCAACCTTCAAATGACTGTTTTAAGTGCCTTAAACTGGCTTCGCTACGAATTAGTTAAAGAATAAGAATCATTTCCCTTCCAAACGATAGGTGTATTGAACCATGATGGTTCTTGGTGCTTCAATTTTTAATGGACGCAAAGAATATGTTCGATTGAAAATATTGCTACCAATCACCGCTAATTTGTGCTGTTCGGAGAAATTGAAAGACAATCTAGCATCAAAAATCCAATTACCAAAACGATGCGACTGAAAATAGTCCATGTATGTTAAGTCCTGTAATAATTCATTATCAACGGTCACTTGCTCAAAGTCTTTGATGATGGCATCCATGTTCACGATTTTCGAAAAATACTTGGCACTCATACCGAAGGAAATCTTTTTGTTCCAAGTATGTTCCGCATCCAATTTCACATTGTGTAAGAAACGGTATTTCAAGATTCCTTTACTTGGATCCAGGGATGTTGATTGATAGCTAAAAACCCGATTCAAGGAGTCCGTCGCATAGACGTAATTCGGACTGAGTGTAATTGGTACGATGTAATTATATCCCAAAAGGAAAGTCAACTCATTCTTTTTGGAAGTTTGTGCTTTTCCCGCATAGGAAACATCAATTCCAGTAACCCTAGAATTCCCTGTGTTTAAAAACATAAATCCAGCACTGGAACCCATGTCCTGAACGGATGTTAATTCGTGCCAAATCCCAAACATGTATTCGATGGTATTTTGGTATTCCTGCCAAAATCCAGCAACATCCAGGTATCCTAAAACACTTCCTAGTTTGATGCCCTGCTTGATACCGATTTCCGCATTCCAACTGCTTTCAGGTTTTAAATTTGGATTTGGGAAAACGCCGAAGTTTCCTACACCTGTTTTAATAAATCGCTCCGTGATTGTTGGAAAACGAAATCCTTGTCCAAAGGAGGCCCGTAAATAGGTGGCTTTGTGAATTCGATACGTTGTTCCAGCTCGGAAGATAGGCTTGCTTGCCGTGATGGTATCATTCAACTGAAAGTACTCGTAGCGTCCACCAGCGGAAAGATTCAATCGTTCGTTCCATTTACTTTCCAATTGTGTATAAGCCGAAACATTTAATACTTGATTACTCGGCGACCCCGATCCACTATAAATATTTGCCTCTGAATTGGTCAATGTACCGGTTACACCAGCAATCATTTCAATCTGTTTCCAATCTGTCAATTTGCGCTGATACATGTAATCACCATAATAAGTCATGGCTTTATTGGATTGATTCGCGGACATTTGATTGTCCACTTTTAATAACCTTGAACGCAAATAGTGTCGACCTTTGTTTTCTGTTAAATAATGGATGAAAGGATCTACGTTGAAAATAAACTGATCTTGCAAAAAAATTGCCCCGGGATACGCACGATACAATCCAGACGAATCATTCAGCCATGCCAAAGGCATCGAAGTATGCATCTTCATGAAGTTTCCATTTAGTCCAATGTATAATCCTTTTACTTTTTCCGAGCGATAGCGCAGGTTAAAGTTCATGCGCGCACGTTTTGAGACCAAGTCCTGTTCTGTAAAATTCGTTATGGTGTCTGGGAATACGGTCGCAACAAGTGAGTCCGTTTTGGGTGGACCTATGTAGCCATGATCCAGGTTTAGATTCCCACCAAAAACAACATCCAAACGTCCAATTCGTCTTGTATGTAAAAAAGTTAAGCCCTGAATTCCAGGATATTGTTCATTCCACTTCATGGAAGAATTGGAAGGATTCGAATATAATCCGGAATACATTTGAACTTTCGTCAGTGGCTTTGCTTTTGGATAGGCTGTTCGGATGTGGATGGAGCCAGATAAAGCTGAACTTCCGGACAACACCGATGCGGCGCCTTTGGTCACTTCCACCTGACTGATGTTTTCAACCGGAATAAATCCCCATTCGGGTCGACCAGCATCCCCAGAAAGCATGGGCATATCATCGACAAGTACAGCAACTTTAGATCCGACACCGAATGTAAATCCACTTCCACCGCGAATTTGGGGTTCCCCATCTAAAATATTCAAACCAGGAGTTTGATCAAGAGCAGTTTCAATGCTGCGTGTATTCTTATTTTCAATGAGTTCGGGTTTTAACACCAACATCGTAACGGTCTGCTCTTCGATCGGTTTGTCGAATTTACCCACGGTTACTTTGACTTGTTCCACACTTTGCACTCGATCCTTTAAATAGAAATCGTGTACTAAATCACTTTGAAGATTTTCAATGAAAACAGTATCGACTTGTCCTCCATCGATTTTACAGCGAAGCGTTAATTGTCCAGGATGAATTAACAGCTCATAAGATCCATCAGACTTTGAAAACACACCAATACTTTCACCAACAACACTTATTCTTGCACTTCGAATAGCTTGTTTATCTTCATCATACACAAAACCGCTTACCTTGAGATTTTGAGCATGAACGTGATGAAAAAATAGAATACAACAAACAGAAATTAAAACCTTCATTCGCTGCACTTACGGAATGAACAATTTCTGACTTTTCCCTTGGAAGTTCAAAAGGTATTGTCCGGAAGGTAAGGAGCCTCCGCTCAATTGTGCTAGGCTACCCTTTTTAACCAACTGTCCGGTAATACTGTAAATGGAAAGATTTGTATCCATGGAAAGGTTTTTGGACATCAATCCTTGCGCGGTAGAATAATAAATTTGAACAGTTGACTGAAATTCATTAATCGAACTCGCATTGTAAATCAATTCAATGTCATCTATCAACACCTCATCATTCGCCGCACCACCACCTGGATTTTTGTTCGTCGCAAATGTCAGAAGAATGTATTTCGCTATAGGCATTAGCCCTGTTTGCACTTCATATGCAAATGGTGCGGAAAATCGCACCCAATTTCCGGCTGTTGGAGCATAATTTAATTCCGCTCGGGCAACAACAAATGGTTGCGACCCTGCATCAATTGGATCATGAACATCGGCACTATCATGAATAATGGCATGCATTCTTGCTTGTTGTCCAGTTCCAGCAGTATATTTCGCCCAAAAGACAACGGAATCTGGTACCGTTGAAATTGGTTCAGAAAAAAGGGAATCTGATGTTTTTGAATAATTATAGTTCAACGGACTTGAGGCAGTTGTACTACCCATGTTAATCTGACCTAAAGTCATGGTTCCATTGGCAACAATACCAAGCGTACTTTTTGACCAAATTCTAGTGCAGTACATTCCAGTTGCATTAGCGCGAATGGCTGTTGATTGCTCAATTTGTTGAGAACCGAATGAAACAAGTCCACCTGAGCCAGATTTAAAACCGTTCCAATTTGTAGGTTCTTCTGTTGTTAATCCAAGGTTATCCCATGATTCCATATTGCTATTCGCAATTTGTTGAGCGGAAAGTAAATAGGAGAGAAAGAGAAAATGAAAAGTAATGATTTGCTTCATAATTTTAGTTTAGGTTAAAACAAATATAATGAAAATCATATTGAAAAAACGACCGATAATAACGTGCAGAATTGTTTAACTTTGTTCCATGTCGAATCAACTTTTGTATGCAAGTAACCATCTTCCAATCATGGAACATTTCTTCACGATTCAAGGTGAAGGTTTTCATTCTGGACGGACAGCCTATTTTATTCGAACTGCAGGATGCGATGTTGGCTGCGTATGGTGTGATGTAAAAGAAAGTTGGGAAAGCACGCCAGATCAATTCATGACAATTGATTCCATCGTAAACGAAGTTTTAGCGGTGAATGCTCGTTTTGTAGTGATTACAGGTGGTGAGCCTACGATGCACTCGTTAATTGAACTTG
>CAIRMS010000352.1 GCA_903879765.1 uncultured Flavobacteriales bacterium | reverse complement strand
GGTTTTTTATCATTTTGACATGCAAACAATAAAAACAAAAGAGAACTGTAAATCAACTTTTTCGTAAATGTCTGTCTAAATTCTACTTTCATCCTCACTAACTGTTCATTTAACTGTTTTCGCTGTATCTGAAGTAACTTTTTAGTCCACACTATAAATCCCTGCCTTGAGCAGACAACATTCAGTGGGGTTTTTAACTGTTACCGTTGCTTTTTTTCCACTCACAATAATTGCAATGTTTTTATCTTTTGAAAAGTATTTATTCGGAACAGTGGATGTAAATAAAAAACTTAAGGGGGCCTCGCATTCACAATTGAAATGCATTGGATTCACAAAGACCTCAAAGAGACCCTTTTCACCTGTATCCATCAAGATAAATTCATTCATTTTAGCATCCGTAAACTGTTGGGCTGATACATCCTGAAGAGCAGTAAATACAAAAAGGCAAACAACACAAAAAATATTTTTCATATGGCGTAAATGAACGTTTTAGTTATTTTTTCTTTAGTGTAACTTCCCTTGCATCACATGCTCCATCGTAAATCAAGGAAACACCTTTCAAACCAAACACTTTGTGAAAGGATAATATGTAGAGCGCATCACCAATATATTCTCTATACGACCAAGTTTGTGTTGATTGATCGAAATCAATTTCAACTTCCTGACCATTCACATTCTTAGAGAATGTTTTTGGGTTAGCAGGAAAATGCATCACCATGTCATCATGCCAAAGAGATTTTTCATCTGTGTACCATTTTAAAGGGAAACTTGGGTCATTTGATTTCATCGTAGCTATCCAAATTCCATTGGTGTTTTTCTCAACTTTCACAACCTTAACCCAGATGTTCATTGATGATTTATCTACCGGATAAGTAACCTCGCCATTTTCATCTTCAGAAAGTAAAACTTCGCCATTTTCGTCACACCTTCTTTCTTCCGTGATGTTTTGTTTGAATTTCAATTCATTATCCACTGTAAATAGTTCAGCCCAATAGGAGGATAAAACAGGCGTTTCAATCTTCACCTCTTCAACTTTTTTATCTTCGTTTTGTTCACTTTTTACAGAAGCCTCTTTCTTTTTATCAGGTGCTAAATTTTGTCCACATGAAACGATAAACAGGGCAACGAGCAGTACATTAATTGTTTTCATTTATTGATTTTTATTGATTTTTATTGATTTTTGACACAACGCACAGCCATACCTACATTGTTTAAATATTCATCGGTAATTGGTCCATCCGTATAAACATATCGGTATTCACTATACATGTAGAACATAGGTATTGTAAATAAACTATAACTAATATACGATGTAACCACACCATTATTCGAGCGTGTAGAACTAGTCCAAAACTTCGTGTCTATGTCTCTTGTTTCAAAAGTACCCCCTTCAGATCTGTAGCGACTTGGATAGGCATTAAACCCAGTAATATTCGTGCCATTGGCATTGGCATCTCCCCATCCTGTTGAACTTCTTAAGGTAAAGGAAGCAATTTGTTTACTCTTATCATCATTGGATAACATTTTAAAGAGTGTTCTTTCAATATCATAATATTCGATTCCTTGATTTTTAGCATTTTCAATTCTTTGTTTCAATGCATTTACTTTAGGTTGTGCATCATCCACTAATTGATTGAACTCGATGTGACTTGGAACATGCCAACCTTCAGGAGCCAATCCTCTTGGGTCATTTAACGCGGCAGCATTGTATAATTTACCATATTTAGTGGCATTCGCTGGGTCATTGTTATAATAGCACCAAGCTGGACTTCCACTTCTCCATTCGGCAATGGTTCTCGCTTCTGGAATTTCATCTCCATTTCGAAAATGATCCACATTCAAATTCTCGGCCATCCAAACTTTATCTCCTATTTTTACCTGCTTGCAGGTAAATGGCTTCATGTATTCACCAGCCTTAAAATCACCGTCCAAAATTTTTCCTGATGCCAAGGTCATTTTTCCTTTGCCATTTGGAACATTCCCTTCACATTGACCGACATAGACATTTTTATTTTTAAAGGTAATTTTTCCGTTTGTTAAATACCCATCTTCGAACTGTCCTTCGTAGCGACCCGCTTCACCAAACATATTATCCTCTAGGATCACGAATAAACCAGTTCCACTTGGGGAAGCATCTTTTAGCTCTCCTTTATAGTAAGAGCCATCTTCATATAGGATGTAATTTTGAACATTGTTGACAAAACCGATTTTATCTTCCATCACTCCTCCATATCCATCTCCCTGAACACAAGAACCATATTCGTAATTCATGAAATAACTTAAATAAATGCCATTTTTCATGACTTCATCATTTTCAAAAAACCGTTTAAACAACAGATTCAAATTCTCAGCATCTATATCTTCAGCATAGCTTTCAGGGACTTCCAATTCTTTTGTTAATTGTTTTCTAAGAAAAGGATCTACTTCTTCATATTTTTTCAGAAGTCCGAATTCTTTTAAGATTAGTTTATCCCTAATTAGTTCCAATTGACCCATTGTCATTGAATAATCTTCTGGACTTTGGTCATCACTGTATTCATTCTTAATCATTTTAACCGCTAATCCAGTCCCCATGTTTGACTCTATACCAAGACTCATCTCTTTTTTACCCTTTGAAAAGGAAACAAAGGCTGCTTTATCAACGGAACTCGCTTTGTTCGATGTCCAAAAAGCCGCTATATCATCACCGGCGAGAAAACCACGTTGGTCTCTAAAACCAAGAGGGATTAATCCAAAATAAGCATTCGTTCCAAATTCATCGTCTTCATTTTCTTCTCCCCAAGAATACGGACACTTTAAACTGTTTGCCGCAACGTTAACTCCACCACAAAAAACAGCAAGTTTTTCATAATCTTTGGTTGATGGTATGCGGTACCCTTCAGGTATTATTCCACGTGGATCTATTAATGCATAATAGTTGTAAAGCTTTCCTTTCTCGTAAAAATTTGTTGAGTCGTTCTCAAAATAACACCATGCTGGTTGGCGCGAACTAGTAGCTTGCGCCCATTCTTCATTAGTCATTGCCTGAGGAATAACATCACCGTTTAAAAAATGACTAACCCGTAGATTGTACCCAGTCCATTCTTGTTCATCGAATTCCCCTGTTGTCAAGGTTAATTTAGTGAATAAACTTTGGTCCAAACCATTACCTATTTGCCGACAGAATGCATGTAATTCCGAAATAACGCGATTGATTTCTGTAAGGGAATTAATATCCTTCCAATTTGGGGGTAATGTACTCTCATAGAGAGGGTCTAAGACGATGATTTCATCGCCATTAATTAATCCATCCTTAAATACGGATAACAGGTCATTTGTGTTTAACGCTTTTGCTTCAACTAATTGATTGAACAACTCTAAATAATAACTCGACGCTTCCAAATAGAGTGAATCCTGGTATTTATCTTCACCATTATAGGACAATAAAAAAGATCGATACGAATTTAACGTATTTTCAGATCTTGCTGATTCG
>CAIRMS010000351.1 GCA_903879765.1 uncultured Flavobacteriales bacterium | reverse complement strand
AGCGTTTGAGGACGCTGCTTTTGCATTAAAAGAAGTTGGTCAATTTAGTAAGCCTGTTAAAACGGACTTTGGTTTCCATATCATTAAGTTAATTGAGTGGAAAGAAGTTTCTTCTTTCGAGAGTATGAAAAAGGAATTGCAAACGAAAGTGAATAAAGATGAGCGTTCGAAAAAAACGCAAGACGCATTTGTATCTAAATTGAAAGCAAATTATCACTACGCTTACAAAGGTGACAAAAACTTAAAATGGTTCAATGAAAAATTAGATTCAACTTATTACCAAGGGAAATGGACTGCTGATGGAAAATTGAAATCAAATAAAGCATTGTTTGAACTAAATGGAGAAACGAAGGACTTTACACAACAAGAGTTTGCAAAATACTTGGAAAAGAACTTCCGAGGAGTGAAGCGTGATGAAAATAAAGTCGTTGTAGCGAAACAATACAAAAGTTGGGAGAAAGCAGCAATTTTACAATACGAGGAGTCTATTTTGCCAACAAAATATCCTGAATACCGTGCCTTATTGAAAGAATACCACGACGGAATTATTTTGTACGAGATCATGCAAGACCGTGTATGGAACAAAGCTGTAAAAGATACAGCGGGTTTACGTGCTTATTTCATGGCGAATCAAACGAAATATACGTGGCAAAAACGCTTAGATGCAACAGTTTACGAATGTTTGAATAAAGACATCGCAGCAAAAGTAACTGGTATGTTGCAAAACGACACCATCAATTCGAAACATGTTTTAGATGTGGTTAACAAAGACTCAGAATTGAATTTAAAGGTGAAAATGAACAAATTTGATATCGCTCAAACGCCATTCTTGGTAAATAAAGCTTTATCCAAAGGGGTAAATCAAGCCTATGAATTTGAAGGTAAGTTTTACGTGGTGAAAGTTGCAGCTGTTCTTGAGCCAGGACTAAAAGAATTTAGCGAGGCAAAAGGGATGGCGACCTCTGATTATCAAAACTACTTGGAATCAACTTGGCTAGAGGCATTGAAAAGTGCACATTCTGTGAAAGTGAATAAGGATGTTCTTTATCAAATTGGAAACTAAGCGATGAAAGGATACGCACTGTTTATTGGCTTGTTTTTAGGTTTAAATTGTTTTGCGCAACCAACAAAGGTGGTAAACAAAATTGTTGCGCAAGTAGGGGATAATATTATTCTATTGTCTGATATTGAGTCTCAGTTATTACAAGCTGAACAAAGTCAGACAAAAGTTACCCCAGCTATGGAATGCGGAATTCTAGAGCAATTAATGGTTCAGGAATTACTGATCAATCAAGCTTTATTAGATAGTTTGGTGATTAAGGATGAAACCGTGGACTATGAAATGGAGAACAGGTTGCGCATTTTGGAATCAAAAATGGGTGGTCGCGATAAATTGGAAGCTTATTACGGTAAATCTGTTACGCAAATCAAGGAAGAGTTTCGATCAAAAATAAAACAACGTTTACTCGCCCAAGAAATGGAATCGAAAATTGTTTCTGAGGTAAGTGTAACACCAAAGGAAGTTGCTAATTACTTTAATTCCTTGCCAAAAGATAGCATTCCATATATCAATATGAAATTGAGTTTTCAGCAGATCGTTCAGTATCCTGTTATCACGAAAGAAGATAAAAAAAGAGCATACGATCAATTGGCGGAAATTCGTGATTTGATTCTTACCAAAGGTAAAAACTTTGAAACAATGGCTAGAATTCACTCTCAAGATCCAGGAAGTGCTAGT
>CAIRMS010000350.1 GCA_903879765.1 uncultured Flavobacteriales bacterium | reverse complement strand
CATGTCAAATTTCCCAACAATTATCGATGTGCGTACGCACGCAGAATACAGTGGTGGCCACGTGGCTGGATCTGTCAACATTCCTTTGCAAGAAATTGCTAGCCGAGTAGAAGAAGTAAAAGCTTTTCCTCAACCCATTTTATTTTGTTGTGCTGCTGGAATGCGTTCTGAACAAGCAACACAGTACTTTACGTCCTTAGGCGTGGACTGTGAAAACGGTGGCGGATGGATGGAAGTAAACGCACGCATGTAATTCCGAATAAACGTTTTAACCTCATTAACAAAGCATCGTATGTCATTATTAGGAAAATTATTCGGTATGAAATCCGTCAACTATCAACAACTTGTTAAAGAAGGAGCGGTCATCGTCGATGTGCGGTCTCCAGGAGAATTTCAAGGTGGACACATCAAAGGATCCATCAATGTTCCTTTACAAAGTATTCAAAGTTCATTGGGTAAAATCCCGAAGAACAAAACAGTCATTACCTGTTGTGCATCTGGAATGCGCAGCGCAAGTACCAAAAGCATTTTGAAATCAGCTGGATATGTAGATGTTCACAATGGTGGTGGCTGGATGAGCTTGAAAAGTAAGATTTAAATGAAGCTTAAGATTATAATTAAAAGTCCCATTCCTTGTAGGTTTGGAATTTTTTTTAGAGTGAAGTCAAAGCGGAGGAAATTTTAGTCTTTTATTACTCAAACCTACCTATTACAAACCTAAAATCAGCTGAGACGAAGCAACTTCATTTCGCATAACTCACCCCCTCCCAATAGGTTGAAACAAGCCCTTTTCGATGCAAATGCGGGCAAAGTCGGCTGTTGTTTTTGCGTGGAGGAGTTTGAATAATTTAGAGCGAATGCCATCAATGCTTTTCTTGGAGAGACCAATTCTTTCTGCAATTGCTTCACTTGTATTGCCTGAACAAATTAAACGGATAACCATCATTTCTCGAGCTGAAAAGTTGAAGTGAGCCATAGCTTCTTCTCTTTGGTTGTTCTTCTTAGCTTGAATGAAAACGGCCTCACTCAATATTTCAGTAGCGTGATAGCCCTCGAGCTGAACATTGTAAATAGCGTCGACAAGTTCATCGACTTTACAATCCTTTTTCAGATAGCTTTTAGCACCCATTTGTATCAGTTCTGCAACAATATGTGCGTTGGTATGCATGCTAAAGATGATGACCCCAATTTCAGGATGTTTCATTGTCAATTTTTCCAAAACTTCCTTGCCATTCATTTCAGGCATGTCAAGATCGACCAAAGCGATATCTATTGGTTTGGATTTTAGTTTTTCAAAGAATTCGATGCCATTTTGAGTGTCGAATGCAACCGAAATTCCTTCTTCGTTTTTCAGTGCTGCGATCAATCCCTCACGAACTAGCGTATGGTCATCGACAATTGCTAACCGAATTTTCGGTCCACCTTTTTCACCTCGTTGCTTTTTGTTCATATTGTAACGCTTTTTGAAATGGGCAATGTAAAAGTGATATTTCCTCCTCTTTCTCGTCGCTTAAACTCCAAAGTGCCTTTTAAAATGGCTACTCTTTGTGCAATAGAAGATAACCCAATTCCAGAATTTTTCAATTGTAAATGTTCATAATCGGATTGATTTATTGCTACGCCATCATGATTAAGGGTAAATATTAATCGATGATCAACGCATTCAAACGTACCGTCAATGAAGTTGGGTTTGGCATGTTTGACCAAATTATTTAATAGTTCAGAAATAACGTAATAGACTTGAATTTCCTGTTCTTTGGACAGTGAAATGGCATCTGGCAACTCACTGATGACGAAACATGGTTTGCCAATACTTTCTTGCGCATGCTCAAATAAGCGATCTACAGCCTTTCTAAGACCGAAATTCAACAGATAATGAGGTAACATTCCATTCGTGATGGTGCGAAGGCTGGAAACTGATTGCTCAATCATATTTGTTACAGCCAAAATCTCCTGAACGGCATCTGAATTACTTTGAAAATAACTACTCGCTTGACTTAGTTTTTGTTGAGTCATGGAAAGTGTTGCACCGACTTCATCATGCAAATTTCTTGCAATTTGTGAGCGCTCATCTTCTTGCGCTTTGACAACAGCATTGATTAGTTCGAGTTCTTTTTCACGCATTGCCTGTTCATGTGCTTCCTCCAACTTCTTCCGTTTTTTATAAGAGCTAAATAACACGAATACAATCCCAACAGACAATCCACTGGTAAACAAAACTGAAAGAATCAGTTGAATTAAGCTTCTTTCAATTTCCATAGAGAGTAATAAAAACCTAGATTTTGTATAATTGTTATTAAGTTAAATGCTATTACAAGAAAAAAAGAAAATAAAGATATTTGTGAACGGATTTCGTGCTCAAAAATACCTAAGATCAATTTACTTGAAATGGTAATAAAAAGTAACGCGAATAAAAATGTTTCGTTATATTTAATTACTCTTTTATTTTCAAAGTTTAATTTTAAAAGGTAGAACAAAATGGAATTGTAAATAATATTACAATAAGTAAAATTCACATCATCGATTTTATTTATATCATTTTGCGAAGCAGAATAAAGTGTTATTAAAATCGAGATAACACCAAATACTCCTAATAATTGTTTCGAAACTCCTAATCTATGTGCGAATTGAAGAAATACAAAGAATTGAAGTAATGTAATTATGTTAGCCACAAAATTTGAATTTAACATCGTAATTGAAGAAACAAAAAATAGAATGTATCCAATTAATCCAATAATTGAAAATCTAAAAATAAAAGCAGTAGCACTATTTTCTGATTTAAGTTTGGATGTTAAGATTAATGGCAAAGAATAACTTATTCCTGCTAGGATAAAAACGATAAAAACAATTATTTCAATCATTAAGAATTTAAGCTATTTTTTTTAGGGCAAAATGGTGGGCAAATATGACCATGATCCAAAATTAATCCATTCTCCATATCATTTTCACTGCTATCAGCACCTACCAAAACTAAAATTTTCTCGCCTTGATCATTTATAGCGTAGTAAAAACGAATTCCTACACAATCCTCTTGATCAAGTAATTCAATAATTTTTTCTTTTCCAAGAAATTCTGAAATCACCTCTCCAGGCTGTATCGTATTACGATAGTTAGCAGTCCAGCGAGATGCGTCGCTTAAAGTTACAAATTCCCCTTCGTTTCCGTTAAATGACATAATAATTGGTTTAATTGGTTAGGATTCAAAAATAGTTTTAAAATTCCATTGGGATTTATCCTAACTGCGGACGAATTTCTGTTTAACCATAGTAATGTAAAGCTTTTTAGTGAAATCAGACAATTTGATAAATAGTATATGTTCGGTCATAAATAGTATATGTACTAAGATCTTAGTGCGGAAATTACACTAACTTTCATAAGACTTCAACTGGAAAATAAATAACGGTGCTTGGAATTTTTTGTGCTTCTCGTAATGTAGTTTTCCGAAAGATGAAGTGGGGGATCACCTAATCACCACCACATTTCCAGTCACCTGAAATTTATTCACGTAACCCAGTTCTTTGTATTTCACTAAATACGAATACACGCCATCGGGTGCATCGAAGCCTGCGAGGGAAGCGTCCCAACCTTCTTTTGGATTTTGGCTGTAAAAGACCAATTCTCCCCAACGGTCATAGATGTACATTTCGAAGCTTGCCAATTTCATGTTTTCGGGGAAAACGGCCGTGAACTCATTGTTCAAACCGTCACCGTCTGGTGTGAAGGCATTGGGAATGAATACCACAGGATCGTGTTCAATGACAATGACTTGTGACGTGGTATCCAAACAACCGATTTGATTGCTTACTTGCAAGCTGACCAAGTAGGATCCTGCTTCTTCTGGAAAGGTATGTTCGGGCGAGAAAATACTGTCGTTGCTTGTCCCATCTCCGAAATTCCAGTTAAAAAAGTAGGCATTCAAAGAGTTGTTGTCCAAGATGGTACTTGGCATGTACAGTGGCAAGACAGAATATTGTGGCGTGAAATCCGCAATTGGATTTGGTAGAATTGTTAGGACTTGATTCACGACTTGTGGGCAACGCAAACCTTGACTTGTACTGACGATTCCAAGTGAACTTGGGGTGAAGGTATAGTTTTGTGTGGTTTGGTTGTTGAAGGTGGGTGTCCAAATTCCAGTGATGCCCTCGATGGAGACATCGGGGAAATTGAAAACTGCATCTTCGCACAAAGAATCAGCGAAGTTAAAACTTGGTGAAAGAGTTGGAATGATCGTCATGGTTTGATTCACTGACGATGCACACGCACCAAGGACTGTACTGTTGTCTGGTTGAAACGTATACGTCGCGCTGGAAAGATTATTGAATGCTGGAGTCCAGGTCCCAGAAATGCCATTGATACTGGTTGTTGGGAAAGCAAACGAAGTTCCTTCACACAAACTATTGACAAAAGAAAAGTTAGGTGTTGTTTGTGGGACAATTACCACAGTATGTTGTGTTGAAAAAAGGCAGGTCGCAGTGTTACTATTATCTGGCGTAAAGGTATATGTTGCGCTGTTTTGGTTATCAAAAGCTGGCGACCATGTTCCCGTGATGGAATTGTCAGAAACCGTTGGGAAGGTAAGTTGTCCATTAAAGCAAATGGAATCAATCAAGCTAAAGGTTGGAACCGTTGATGGAATAATATTCACCGTGTGTTGGGTTGGGGTTGGACATCCCACCGCTGGTGTGGAAATCGTAGGGGTAAAGGTATACGTTGTGGTATTTTGGTTATCAAAAGCTGGAGACCACGTTCCAAAGGCGCCTGTTTGCGTGGAAACTGGAAAAAGCAAGTTGTCATTCTGACACAGACTTGTAGCGAAATTGAAGATTGGCGTAATTTGCGGAACAATCTGCACGGCAAGTTGCAAAGGTTGATTGCAGGTCGTGTCGTTTGGCAAGAAATAATAGGTTCCTGAACTTTGGTTGTCGAAAGGAGGCGACCAAACTCCATCTACGTTGTTCAAAGAAACAGATGGCAAGGTGTAACTTGTTCCTTGACAAAAGGGACCAACATTCCCAAAATTTGGGTAGATAACGGTTGTGAGAGAAATCGAGGTATCATTCGACGTATTGTTCCCAAAATTACTCTCGGGATAGACACCTAACTGGGTCGAATTTTGATTCACAACCATGCTCAAACTAAAGGGACTTGAAATTCCCTGTGGAATAGTCACCAGTGTGCTTAAAGATAAACTATCACCGATGAGAATGTTTGAAGGCAAAGTCAACGTTGATAACAGCACATTGTTGTTGGCAAAGACCGAAATTGGGGTTCCAGCAAGCAAAGTGTCATTCGAATTGACATTATACACCGTGTAATCGAGTGTCAAGTCTTGGTTCTGACAAATGTCTTGACCAGTAATGCTATCGAGAGAAATCGTCGCATCGGGAAGTTCGGATTGGATGGAGGTGATGATGGTTGATAACAAGCGGTAGCATATTGAATTTACAGTTATCAGAGCACTCGTGTTTCCTACATTGATGTAATTGTTTATAGAATAAGTGTCCACATCCATGTTCCAACTTGAATTACTACCTGTAAAACTATTGGTGCCGTTAAATGGATTGTTTGGCGGGTTTTGAGCATTACTTAAAGTAATATTATTTAACTTAATCGATTCGCCAATATAATTATTTGGACTACCATTAAATGCAATGTAGGACAATTTAGCACCAGCTGTACTGGTGACATTTAAGTTCGATACATTTATGTTTATTTGAGGAAAACCAGTGCTATTCCCGACAATTTTATATCCATCGTAAATATTTAACTGCTTATTCGCGAGTGTTGGACTTGAATAAACAACAATTATATTCCAACCTGAAAAAAAAATGGAGCCTGAACAATAGTTACCAATTAATGGATTAAGGTCGAAATTACTAACCTGATACAACCCATTTCCATTACTTTGAATGTATGGAGTAATATTCCTTATTGCAGAGAAAAAATAAGTCGGTAATGAATTTGGAGGGTTACAATTAGCCAAGTGAACAGCATCAGGTGTAAAAGTATTGCCGTTTAAAGTTAGCGCTGTTCCTGCACCGTCGCCAATTCCTGACCAAATTAAATATGCTCCCACAATCGTTTGAGTAGGCGCGAGTGATAGTGTTGCAGAAGAGTTTGTTAGCATTACACAGGGAGACGGTGGAAAAGACCAATTATCAATCAAATTATGCGTATTGCCAATAATTGTATAGTCGTAGGGTCCGTTGAACTGTTGATAAAGAGTATGTGGAACGCCGTATTGGGCACATACTAAATTAGGAAGAACGTAAAATAATACAATGGAACGTGAAACTAATTTTTTGAATAAATTCATAGATTAATTAACAAAAAAAATGATGATTAGTTTAAAAAAAATAGTCCTTGGAAATATATTTAAAACACCACCATTTATAAATCAAATGATGGTGTTAGTGTTCATTCAAAATTATTTAATTATCATTCGTTTTGAAATGATTTCTTGTCCATTTTGATTCAGGCTATAAATGTACATACCTTTTCCAATTTCAGAGGCAAGGATTTCTACTGCACCAGTATTTCCTTCAAGGGTGTAATCTTTCACAAAAGCACCGTTTAAATTGAAAACAGAAAGTGTAGCAGATTGAACACCTGGAGCTAGTTGAAAACGAATGGATGTTTTATCAGAGAATGGATTTGGAACATTTTGCTCAATTGAATAACCATTCACACTGGTTGAATTTTGAACGATTTGCCCTCTAACTGCATCATTAATTTTGTATTCGTCTAAGTCTTGACGCATCTGAGTTAGTTCTTTGTTCAATTCTTGAACGGAAGCTGTCAAAAGTGATATTAATCCTACGTAGTTAATGGCTTTAAATGATAATTCACCTGTAATATTGCCATCTTCATCAAAAATAGGTTT
>CAIRMS010000349.1 GCA_903879765.1 uncultured Flavobacteriales bacterium | reverse complement strand
TTTTTTCGAAATAAGCACGAATTTCCCCACATTCGTACCGATTAGAAGCTCATTTTTCGAAAAGTTCTGAATACTCCTCGCGTGAACATTCGCATTGGAATAGGAGAGAACTTCAAATTTTGGCCAACGTGCAAAGCAAATCAACAAGAAAAGTGTGAAAAGGATTTTCATAGCGGATTAGCGGTATTTATCTTCAAATTTTGACTTCTGCGCAGCTTTTAAAGCGTCCAAATCAGCTGGAACCTCTCGTTTCCATCGCTTATGTGACCAAAGCCAATTGCACGGTTGTTCGATGATGCTTTCTTCTAAAAGCTTTACATGCTTTTCTGTTAATACGCCGTAAGGAAGACTTTTTGGTTCTTCCGTCAGGATCTGGAATTCCACTGAATAATGTCCACGTTTGATTTTGTTTATGGTAAAGTACACAACGGACAAATCAAATTCGTTTGCCATTTGTTCCACGCCAAATAGGATAGGAGTCGGTTGATGCAAGAAATCCATCCAATAACTTTTGCGGCCGTCGGATGGCGCTTGATCGCTTAAAACCAATACAGAAATCGGGTGTTTTAGCGTGAACATCGATTTGTAATTGTGTGCATTGACAACAGTTAAACCGAAACGTTGACGTCGCTCAGTTAGTTTTTTATCCCAAAAACCATTGCTTAAGGGCATTCCTATTCCAAAAGATTGAAACGGAACGATGGATGCTTGTCCCGTAATAAACCATTCCCAGTTATTAAAGTGTCCGGACACCAATAAAATGGACTTTCCTTTTTGTTGCAAGGATTCCATTATTTCTGGATTGCTGATGTGTAAACGTTTTTGTAATTCTTTTTTTGAAATACTGAGGTTTTTAATGCCCTCGATGAGTAAGTCAGAAAAGTGACGGTAAAATCCTCGCACAAGAACCGCTTGATCTTTTGTACTTACATCAGGAAAAGACTTTTCGATGTTGCTTTGAACGACTTTTTTTCGGTAAGGAAGTACGCTAATGAACAGTAAAAAAAGTAAATCACTGATGCGGTAAAGAATCCACAAGGGCAGGAGGGATAATGGATAAACCACACAGTAATAAAGAATGGCTGACATCATTTTTGGTATTTATCCTTCCATAAATTGGAAATCGTTTGTGCAATTTCTTGTTCCTTTGGACTACTTCCAGCTTGAAAAAAGTTGGTTCCGCTTATTTCTGTTGGTAGAAATTCTTGTTCAGCGAAATTCCCGGGGAAGTCGTGGCTGTACAAATAGTTTTCGCCGTAGCCTAGTTGTTTCATTAACGCAGTCGGTGCATTACGCAAAGGAAGTGGAATATCTAAATTTCCGGTTTGCTGAACCAATTGTTGTGCTTTATTAATCGCCATGTAACCAGCGTTTCCTTTGGGGGAAGAGGCCAAGTAAATGGTGCATTCCGCCAAGATGATTCTCGATTCCGGCCAACCCACACTTTCTACTGCTTGAAAACACGCATTCGCAAGTAAGAGCGCATTTGGATTCGCTAAACCAATGTCCTCTGTAGCGGAAATCAATAACCTTCGCGCGATGAATTTTGGATCTTCTCCGCCTTCCACCATCCGCGCTAGCCAATAAATAGCTGCGTTTGGATCACTTCCACGAATCGATTTTATGAATGCAGAGATAATGTCGTAATGTTGTTCACCATCTTTGTCGTATCGAGAGAGGCTTTGCTGAGCGTTTTGAAGAACGATTTCATCGGTGATTTCAATCTCGGTTTCACCTTGAAAAGTACCAATGATGATCTCAAAAACATTTAATAGTTTTCGTGCGTCACCTCCTGAAATAGCTAACAAACTATTCGTTTCAGAAAGCGTAATTTTTTTCTTGTTTAAAACGGAATCTTGATTGATGGCGCGGTCAAGTAAGTGAAGTAAATCTTCCTTCGTATGTTCTTTTAGTACATACGTTTGACAACGTGAAAGCAAGGCTGAGATTACTTCAAAAGATGGGTTTTCCGTTGTTGCACCGATGAGCGTAACTGTACCCTTTTCAACAGCTCCAAGTAAGGAATCCTGCTGTGCTTTGCTAAATCGATGGATCTCATCAATAAATAAAATGGTTCCTTTCGCTTGAAACATTCCACCGTTTTCCACGCGGTTAATAACTTCGCGCACATCTTTTACGCCGGATGAAATAGCTGATAAGGTATGAATCGGACGATTTAAATGCTTTGCAATTAACTGTGCAAGTGTTGTTTTTCCAACTCCAGGAGGCCCCCAGAAAATCATCGAAGGAATAACTCCTGCATCTAATGCCCGTCTTAATGCGGCACCTTCCGCCAATAAATGCGCTTGTCCGATGTATTCATCGAGTCTTGTTGGTCGCATGCGTTCGGCAAGTGGAGCATTCATCATCCATCAAAGTTAAGGTATTATTGCCAAATATTCTACGCTTGGAAGGCAAAGAAACTCTATCCTCACAAGTAAACTATGAAACAATTCTCTTAACTTTGTTTCATGTTAAACGGAAAGAAAATCTGTATCGTTCTGCCGGCATACAATGCGGCCGAAACACTGGAAATGACGTACGCTGAAATCCCTTTTGATATTGTGGATGAAGTAGTATTAGTCGATGATGCTAGCAAGGACAATACCAGCGAAGTCGGACGTAAACTCGGAATACAGCACATTGTTCGTCACGAACAGAATCGCGGTTACGGTGGAAATCAAAAGTCTTGCTACGATAAAGCCTTAAGTTTAGGTGCGGACATTATCATCATGCTGCATCCCGATTATCAATACACGCCAAAATTGATTCATGCGATTTCTGGTATCATCGCCTATGATGTATATCCTGTGGTACTTGGGTCCAGAATTTTAGGAAAAGGCGCGCTGAAAGGTGGAATGCCGATGTATAAATACATTGCGAACCGCTTTTTGACCTTGTTTCAAAACATTTTGATGTCTCAAAAATTATCGGAGTATCATTCAGGTTACCGTGCTTTTTCAAAAGAGATTTTTACAAAAATCAATATTGAAGCAAATTCAGATGATTTCATCTTCGATAATCAAATGTTGGCGCAAATTTTCTATGCTGGATTCGAAATAGGAGAGGTAACGTGTCCAACGAAGTATTTTGAAGAAGCTTCATCGATTAATTTGGCACGTTCAACGACATATGGTCTAGGCGTATTATGGACATCAGTGAAATACCGTTTGGCGAAATGGAAAATCTATACAGCAACAGAATTCAAACAGAAGTAGTCGAATTCAGTTTGTGAGGAATTTATATCTTTGATTAAAATAAAAAATATGGGATTACTAGCTAATAAAATTGTGTTAATTACAGGAGCTTCTCGTGGAAT
>CAIRMS010000348.1 GCA_903879765.1 uncultured Flavobacteriales bacterium | reverse complement strand
TCCTCCAAGGCAACTTTCTCTAATTTTTTCGCGATATCCAATAATGGATCATTCACACCTAATTTTTCCAATACTTCATCACATGCTTTTTTGATGATGTTCGCTCGTGGATCGAAGTTTTTGTAAACGCGGTGACCAAAGCCCATCAAACGGAATGGATCTTCTTTGTCCTTCGCTTTCAAGACCCATTTGTCTACATTTCCACCATCGTTGTGGATTTGCTCTAACATTTCAATTACTTCTTGGTTTGCTCCACCATGTAGTGGACCCCAAAGTGCTGAAATACCAGCAGAAACAGTTGAGTATAAATTCGCTTGAGAAGAACCTACGATACGAACAGTTGATGTTGAACAGTTTTGTTCGTGATCAGCGTGAAGAATCAATAGTGTATTCAATGCACTCACCACAACTGGATCAACTTTGTAATCTTCCGTTGGCATCGCAAACATCATATACAAGAAATTCTTGCAGTAGTCGAATTCATTTTTTGGATACATGAACGGGTGACGAATCGAATTCTTGTATGCCCAAGCTGCTAACGTAGGTAATTTCGCGATCAAACGGTGAATCGTTAAGTTTTTCGCTTCCTTGCTTCTGTTTGGATCCAAAGATTCTGGATAGAAGGTAGCTAAAGATGCAATCATCGAAGAAAGGACACCCATTGGATGCGCTTTCGAAGGATATGCTTCGAAGAATTGTTTCATGTCCTCATGAACCAATGTGTGTTTTTTGATACTATCCTCAAATTGATCCAATTCAGCTTGGTTTGGAAGGTCTCCATAAATGAGAAGATATGCAACTTCAATGAACGAAGCTTTCGCCGCTAATTGCTCAATTGAATATCCTCTGTAATGTAGAATTCCTTCTTCTCCGTCCAAGAAGGTAATCGCACTTTTCGTTGCTCCTGTGTTCTTGTAACCTGTATCTAGGGTAATGTAACCTGTCATATCTCTCAATTTGGAGATATCGATTGCTTTTTCGTTTTCTGTACCTGTTATAATTGGAAGTTCATATACCTTCCCATCAAGTTCGATTTTTGCTAGTTCACTCATTTTTTCTAACGAAATATTTGTTTGGTTTAAAAGTTTTGCTCTAAATTACAAAAGAAACATCGAACTCCAATTGCCTCTATTAAAATATTAATGATTTAATGACATTTTTGGCAAACTATAGATTTTCCTCAATGAAATTTAGCATCATTTGAAACAGGTGATTTCTTGTGTTACCTCCATAAATTCCGTGGTTTTTGTTGGGATAAACAAACAAGTCAAATTGTTTATTCGCTTTCACAAGCGCATTAACCATTTCCATGCTATTTTGATAATGAACATTATCATCCGCAGAACCGTGGATTAAAAGGTACTTTCCTTTGATGTTATCGACAAAATTAATCGGTGAATTGCGATCATATCCATCTGCATTTTCCTGTGGCGTGCGCATAAAACGTTCCGTATAGATATTGTCGTAATAGCGCCAATTCGTTACAGGTGCCACCGCAATAGCCATTTTAAAGACATCTGCACCCTTTGTTATTCCTAAAGAAGCCATGAATCCACCGTAACTCCACCCCATGATTCCAACACGACTTGCATCCACAAATGAATTTTTCGCATATTCTTTCACAGCATTCATCACATCTTCAATTTCCAATTTACCTAATTGTAAATACGTTGACTTTTTAAAATCTGCACCTTGATACATTGTACCTCTTGGATCCACTTGAAAAACAATGTAACCCTTTTGAGCCAAAAGTTGGTGGAAGAAATAATCATTCCCATCCCAAGCATTTAATACTTCATTGTGTCCTGGTCCACCATATACATTCACATACATTGGGTATTTCTTCGCTGGATCAAATCCCACAGGTAAAATAACTGACGCATTTAATTTCACACCATTGGCATTCACCTCAATGAATTGTTTCGTAGATAAACGTTCGTTTTTTAGTTTATCCATAAATGCTTGATTGGACTCCAAAACACGAACTACAGAACCATCACTTTTACAAAGAGAATAAGCAGGAGCTTGATTCGCATTTGAATAGGTATGGACGAAATACTTCATTCCATTCAAAAATTCCGCTTCATTCGAACCTAATGTAGGTGTTAAATCACGTTTATTTGAACCATTTAATTGAATCGCATAAATGGATTTTTGAATAGCCCCCTTTTCTGCAGAACTATAAAAAATTTGTTGTGTCACTTCATCAAAACCAAGAAAATCAATCACATCCCAAGAACCAGTTGTGATTTGTTTCACTGTTCCATCAAAATTCAATTGAAAAATATGTCGGTATCCATTTTCTTCACTTGTACGCAAAATGGATTGTCCATCTTTCAGGATTAATAAATTATCATCGATATCCACATAGGTTTTCGATTTCTCCGTGAAGAAGTTTTTGCTCGCAACTTTTCCTTTTACTACATCCACCAACCAATAATTCAGTTCGTTTTGGTGACGATTCATGGTTTGGACGATCAATTGATTCGATTTTGAAGACCAATTCAGTCTTGGAATGTATTCGTAAGTACCTAAATTAATTTGCTGCACTTTTTTACTTTCCAAAGAAATACAATGTGCGGTTACAATGCTATTCACCTCACCTGCTTTCGGATACTTAAATGTATACTGTTCTGGATAAAGGCCCTCAAACATATCCATGCTAAATTCTGGAACGGCCTTTTCATCAAAACGTAAATAAGCGATGAATTTACTATCCGGAGACCATCCATATGCTTTAGTAATGGAAAATTCTTCCTCATACACCCAATCAGTCGTACCATTAATGATTTTATTTCGCTTACCATCTGAAGTTAATTTCTCCACCTTACCGCTGGCAATGGTTTTAACAAATAAATCATTACCGTGTATATAGGATACTTTTGATCCATCAGGTGAATATTCAGCCAATGTTTGCGGAGAATGTGCAGGATCTAAGGGGATTAATTTTTGTGTGGTAAGATCAAACAAATAATAAACTGCGTGATAACTGCGACGGTAAATAGACTCAACGTTCGTTAATAAAAGAATCTTTGTTTCGTCTGAGTTAAACTCATAATCATCAAATGTGAGTTTTTTACCATCTACTAATAGTTTCGAACCATCTAGAACGACTGTTCCTTTATCATTTACATCGTTTAAACTATATTTGAAGATTGAATTTCCATCCTTTATACTTGTATAGTTTTCTCCATCATTCATGGATTTAAAACCACTAATACGTTTTGGACTAAATTCAAAATTTTTCCAAATGCGCTCAACAGTAAGGTCTTGCGAAAAAACTACTGTGCAAACGAATGTAAAAACAAAGAGGAGACTATTTTTCATGTATTATTAAATTGAAGCCCGAATTTAAGGATTGTACTTGGATTAAACAACTTGTTCCTCGTGCTAACATTTAATTCACGAAAGTTTAACCTGAAAGTTTATTTTTTTTCAAAAAAACACCTAAATTTGTTTAACTTTTTACGTGTCCTCCTTGATGCATCCATGCTGAAACCACGTTTAAAGAATAATAACATCATGACTTTGTAACGACAAAAAAGTTCATGCTGCTTGTTTTTATTGGATTATGAAAAAAATTTTACTGTTTATTACAAGTGTTTTAGCACTCAATGCAACTGCTCAAAATTGTTCTGAATTATTCATTTCTGAGTACGTTGAAGGATGGTCAAACAACAAAGCTTTAGAAATTTACAATCCAACGGCTAATCCGATTAACCTGAGTGGATACTTTGTCTCACGTTATTCAAATGGTTCAACAACAGCAACTGTTTCGAATTCCATTCAATTATCTGGAACGATCGCTGCACATAGTGTATACGTAGCAGTTCTTGACAAACAAGATCCAAATGGAACTGGACAAGAAGCACCAATTTGGGATTCTTTGCAAGCACGAGCGGATGGATTTTACTGTCCAATATACAATACATCTAATTCCTTCTACTGGAATGGTAACGATGCGATTATGCTCGCTAAAGGGACTTTACCATCGTCAGCAACAACCTTAATCAACGCAACTAATGTACCGGGATTTGCCATTGTGGATCTTTTTGGGAAAATTGGTGAGAATCCAGCGAATGAAACAGGATCATCTTCTGGAAACGATGGCGCATGGTCAACGCAATTTCCTTACAGTACAGGTTTAGGTGTGTTGATCACAAAAGACCATTCG
This sequence comes from uncultured Flavobacteriales bacterium, assembly GCA_903879765.1. Classification (GTDB taxonomy): domain Bacteria; phylum Bacteroidota; class Bacteroidia; order Flavobacteriales_D; family Crocinitomicaceae; genus UBA952. The sequence continues at coordinate 1,792 of CAIRMS010000348.1, read as the reverse complement.
ATGATTCGTAAGGCAACTGTCGTGAAAGGTTCAACCGCCAATCCTTCGTTTTTTGATCCAATGTTAGAATACGATTCAATTCCTCCAGTAATCGTTCGTTTAGATGCAAACGGAGATACACTTTTTGGAACAAGTGGGAACCCAATTCTAGATGGAAACTGGAGTTCGCTTGGGACACACAACTGCTCATGTAATCCTGTTGCAGTAGGTGAAAATGAAATGAACACAATCAGTGTCTACCCAAATCCAAGCAATGGACTTGTGAATATCAAAAGCAATGGAAATATTCGTAAAATTCAAGTATTAAACTCACTTGGACAAACAATATACACACAAGCGAATATCGGTTCAAAACCAGTTATTTCTTTAGATTTGAGCGATTTCAGCGGTGTTTACATCATTCGAATGACAGATGTTAACGGACAACAATTGATCCGTAAAATCATCTTAAGATAAGTACGGCATTTTATTGTCCTACTCGAAAAACGATGAAATATCTTATCCTTATTCTTTTTGCGTGCTTTGCTGAATGGAGTTTCAGTCAGGTTTCTGCAAAAATCGTTGGTGAAGTCAGTGAAAATGCTACCAATCAACTTTTAAGTGGCGCAAAAATCACGCTTTATAACGATAAAGGTGTGGTGATGAAAAGAGCCATGTCCAATTCTCAAGGGATTTACGAAATGACTGATGTGACGTACGGGGATTATTCCATTACGTTTAAAATGATGGGATTTGATTCCATGGTTCAGGAAATACAAGTTTCTAAACCCATTATTACCGTCAATTTTTTCATCGGTGCTAGTCAAGAATACCGTGAAATCAAAGTCATAGGAAATTTAGCGGGTTCTCAAAATGTACCTGTGGCAGTCACCAAAATACCATTGCAAAAAATTACGGAAGAATTAGGTTCTCGTGATTTACCAATGTTGCTAAATGGAACTCCAGGAGTCTATGCTACGCAGCAAGGCGGTGGAGATGGAGATGCAAGAATAAATGTCCGTGGATTCGACCAACGTAATGTTGGAGTAATGATCGACGGTGTTCCAGTGAACGATATGGAAAATGGTGCTGTTTATTGGTCCAATTGGTTTGGATTAGATGCCATTACTGCACAAATGCAGGTTCAACGTGGACTTGGAGCAACAAAAATTGCAATGCCCTCAATTGGAGGGACAATTAACATTATTACACAAGGAGTTTCCAACAAACCAGGCGGAACGTTTCGCCAAGAATACGGTACTGGAAACTTATTACGCTCTACCCTATCCTATAACACGGGAATGACAAAATCAGGTTGGGGCTTGACTTTTTCTGCATCTTACAAACAAGCAGATGGTTGGGTTTATGGTACGCCAAGTCAGGGAAAATTTGGATACCTGAAAATTTCAAAGAAATTGGACAAACATTTAATGACTTTGTCTGCTTTTGCTGCTCCTCAAGAACACGGTCAGCGCTCATTTACACAAGCCATTCAGTATTTTGATGAAGGAACAGCCCGAGATCTAGGTGCACCTATCGATTCAACCTTGATTTTCTCGAATATGGGCATTCGCTTTAATCAGCATTGGGGATATCAAACCAATACTGAAGGAAAAAAAGAAATCCTCAATGAACGTCTTAATTTCTACTCTAAACCTCAATTTACCTTAAAGGACTTTTGGACGGTAAATGATAAACTGTCTATTTCAAACATTGCCTATGTTTCCATTGGTCGTGGTGGAGGAACAAGTATCTTCAATTCAAGCGCTTTGCTTAGAGATTCATCTGGATTGATTAATTGGGATTTGGTGAT
>CAIRMS010000347.1 GCA_903879765.1 uncultured Flavobacteriales bacterium | reverse complement strand
TTTCCTCTTAGTTCGCGATGTACAAAACAAGAAGTAGTGAATAATAATATGCCAATTGAAATTGTTTTAAAGGTGAATTTTAAACTTTTATTGGCCTCTATTTTCATATGAATTATTCAATTTGTGTGACTATTACTTGGGTATGCAATTACGCATAACGGTTTGCGAATTTGCCCAGTGCGGCTTTCGAAGCTTCCTGTGTCTATACCCACAAATATTTATTTAAAGATACAATGTTTTTTAGCGAGCCGCAAATTAAATTTCCCGAAGGGGCAAATGTCTGCGCGCGAGCGATGACCGAGTCTGCCGCATTGGGCGAATTTGCTGTTATGCCCAGTGCTTTCATCTTATTTATCCTCTTTACTAAATGCGATGTTGAGTACAAAAACAGGCTTAGAACCATCTTCAGGCATGTATGATATGTTTGATACCGCTACTCTGTAGTATGGTTTGAAGCTGTCGAAAATTTTTCCGATACATTTTTGCGTTCCTTTGTGTTTATCTTTTGAGTATCCCGTCTCCCAGTTGTCAATTATTATTGAACTTGTGTCAGTATAAATAGGATGAACCAAATTTAATATTCTTCCATATTCCATCTCTGCGATTTCTCTATTGGAAAAGAAATATTTACACTCTAAAATCATAGGATGTTTATTAGGGTCTTCTTGTCCTCCTTTTTCGACTACCAGAGCAGCATTGCCATAAATCAACATTACTTGAATTGAGTCTGGATTGGATATGATCAGGCCTTTGTCTGTTGTCACACCTTTAAAAAAGGTTGAGGGTTTATAGTTATTGAAAGTTGTGTCTGTTAGAACAAACCTCTTATCATTTAGAATTACTTCACGAAGGTCTAGTCGGGGTTTTTCAAGTGGAAGATTGTAAAAAATATTTTTAATAATAGGTTGAATTTGTCCAGCCTGAACGGTGTCAGTCGATTGATTTGTTTGTATCGTTTGAGGATTTTTAGTCGTAGAGTTACAAGCCGTCAAAACTGCTGTCAAGGTTGTAATAGATAAAATTAAAAGCATTTTCTTCATTGTCTCATCGTTAATGTGTTTTCTGTTTTGTCGTCATAGCATTGGGCATAACGTTTCGCAGCTAAATGAAGTTGGCGATTTCGGAGACGAAAACTGTCTGCCACCACAGAACTTGATACGAAGCACAAAACTTCATTTAACCACTGAACCGCCAATTTCTTGTAGGTGCTGTTACCTGCTGCCGTTTTTTCTGTCCGAAGCTGTGTCCTTTCAAGTTTGCTATTCCGAAAAATTGGTAAAGGTTTTTCCATCGTATTTAAATAACTTCATTCCTTTGCTACTAAACCACAAGTTCCCTGATTTGTCCAACAATATAGGAATGAAATCCTTTGTAATTGTTTCGTCTTTTTCGGTAAAAATGTTGAGTGTTTTACCATCATAAAATCCCAAGCCATCTTCAGTATCAAACCATATATTTCCGTTTGCATCTTCTAAAATATTGTATGAACCATTGAGGTCTTTGTCTTTAAAAATATTTTGAGTGTAGGTCTTGCCGTCATATTTACCTATTCCTTTGAAAGCAGTTGCAAACCATATGTTGTTTTGATTATCTTCTATTATACGGTCAGTTCGTCTAATTTCTTTGTAAGGAATTATTTTAGATAAGGTCTTGCCGTCAAAACTTGAAATACCTTCGCCTGCACATTCCGCAAACCAAATGTTTCCATTTTTTGCTTCTATAATTGAAAATATTCCTTTAAGGTTTAAGCTATCTTTATTGATGACGATTGGATTGTCCAAAAAACGACTAAATACTTTCCCATCATAACAATAGACGGCATCATCAGTCCCAAACCAAATTGTTCCGTTTCTATCTTGAATCATACTCCATACTGTATTTTCAGGTGGTGTGCTGATGTTGTTGCTGTTATTAAAGTATGATGAATTATTGTTACTCAAAACAATTGGTATGCTTACAAATTTATTTCCTTCAAAACGATTTAGACCTTTGTCAGTCCCAACCCAAACATTGCCTTTATTATCTTGAAGAATGGAATATGTAGTGTTACTGTTCAATCCTTGCTCAATTCCAAAATGAACAAATAGTTTTCCATCGTATTTATATACTCCTTCTCCATAACTACCGAACCATAAATTACCGTCAGCATCTTCAATGCTATACCCCAAGCGAACATCATAATTAGTACCTATTGGCTTTGATATTTTGGCTTGTCCACTCAATGTATTTTCACTGTCTTTTTGAGTTACTGGTTTAACTTGTCCGTTGCAAGAAGTCAAAAAAGTCAAAACTAACAGCAGAGAATAAATTGGTTTGTTAAAGAAATTCATGGTCATTATTAACTGGTTCTATTATGTTAATTTTTGTCTGTTTATCCAAAGTTAGCAATGTCTCCAACGGTTGCAGGTAACTTACTTATACCCCTCATGAATTCTCTGAAGCTCAACATACATCTGTTTGCTATGCCTCATTGATCAATGATTTATAAAAATAGAAAATTTGTTGATCAATCATCGAATGAGCAACGAATATGCTTAATATTCGGCACCTCCCCGTCATGGTATCACAATTTGTGATACCAATTTTTTCATTTCTTTTTCTATCATGACCATTTGCTATTTTTTATACCCAACTTGTTTCCTTTGCCTCTGCTGCGTGCTTTGTTTGTCTTTTTGTATAAAGTAATTTAACACTTGTTCAATGCCATCAAAGCGCTGTCCATGTTTACGCTCCAACTCTTCTAATCGCTCCGCTAGTTCATGATAGGTGAGCGCCCATTGACGCATCATTACGAATGCACGCATGATGGAAATGTTGATTTGAATAGCCAATTTACTTTTTAGCACACTTGATAGCATGGCCACTCCTTGTTCTGAAAATGCATAAACCTGAGCTCCACCGAAATATTTCAATGATGGTATCACATTTTGTGATACCAAGTTTTTCATTTCATCTAAACTAAGTTCAAACATAAAATCTTCCGGAAATCGATCGATGTTTCTGCGTACTGCTTGTTTTAATACACGCGTTTCGACTTCATACATTTTCGCCAATTCATAATCAAGAATGACGCGTTTCCCCCTGATTTCGTGAATGCTGTTTTTGATTGTTGTT
>CAIRMS010000346.1 GCA_903879765.1 uncultured Flavobacteriales bacterium | reverse complement strand
TTGGTTAAATTTGACTCATGCGTTTTTTACCTACAAAAATATTCTGGGGATTTGCACTTCTCATTTCGTCAATGGTTCATGGACAATTAGTCGTTCCTACCATGGACTTCAATAATTTCTTCGTGAATTTCCAAGAAGGATTTTTTCGTCCCATCGAAATTCAACCAATCATAAGCTATAAGGCAGGTGATGACGTTGTTGCTTACATTGATACGCGTGGAAATATGCGTATTTACGATGGCATCGAACGCAAGGATGTGACTGCGTTAAATGTAGAATACCAAGTCTCTGATCACTTGGTGGGATATAAAATTGCGAATGGACTTCGAATGTGGGATGCAGGTAAATATACTCCATTAACCAATTTCGGTAGAGGATTCGTAGTGAAAGATAGCATCATTGTTTTTGAAGATACGCGTTACCAGTCTTTAAATGTATACTGGAACAAGCAGGTTTTGCCGTTGGTTACCATGACAAATGGACTACTTATGCCTTCAGCGGTGGGAGAAAATATTGCTGTTTACAAAGACAATAGCGATACTTATTTTTGTTTTTGGCAAGGGAAAACATACGAAATAGCAACGTATAATGAAGAACCGGTGGAATTCAATATCGGAACAGATGTGTTTTGCTTCAAAGATCCCTACACACAATCTTTCATGATGTTTGATAAGGGTGAATTCTTGGAAATTGAATCTTCCCCAATTAAAAAGTATAAGTCCGGTAGAGGATTTATTGTTTACGAGGATTTGAACGGTAACTTATGGATGTTTAAAAACGGAGAGAAAATTGCGCTTTCAAATTTTTCTACGTCATTTTGGGATGTGAAAGATGACATGACCGTTTGGACCGAAAATAGTTACCTATTCGCTTACACAAACAACGAAAAAATAGAGGTGGCAAGTTACTTTCCAGGACAGTACTTATTAAAAAATAACACGTTTGTTTTTCGAAACATTGTAGGAGGAGTGAGCGCCCTAGTGAATGGAAAGATTCAGGAAATCACCAATATGCGCGATGCGGAATTTGAGATTTATGGCAATAAGGTTTTAGTAAAGTTATTTAATAAAACAGCTATTGTTTTTTCTGAAGGGAAAATCTATACAAACTAGGTATGAATAGGCTTGCTGGAATTCTTTTGCTCTTTTTGAGTTACAATGCGCTGTCCCAGAATCCAGCCATCGATCATTTGGAAATGTTATATGACCAAGGATATTACAAGTTGGTCTACAGAAAGTCAGCGAATCTCTTGGATAAGCCTGAGTACGACTTTTCTAAACTTCCTGCGTATTACCGGGCTATTTCAACGCTGCAATTAGCGCAGGATGAGCATTGGTACAAGCGCCATCAATCAAAGATAGAAGAAGCGAAAGCGGTCTTGCTTGAGTTGAGAAAAACAGCGAAAGGACAAAAAATCATTCAGGCACATATTTCCGAAATTAGTTTTTTGAAAAAGGACCTGGAGGCTTGGTTATCTGTTGAGAAACAAAATCAATCATTTCAAATAAAAGACTGGAAGGACTTCACGCTTAGCTTTTTCGCTGATTTACCGTTAATTGAAGTGGATGAACAAAAGGGAACGTTCAATTATTCGAATCGTCCAGAATTAGCGTATCGTTCAGATCTTCTCGAAATAGCTAAAAAACAATTAGGTGCTCCATATGTGAGCGCTGGAATAGATCCAAGTGGTTTCGATTGCAGTGGATTCACTTGTTTTGTGCACGAACAAAAAGGGGAAAAGATTCCGCGTAGAGCAAAAGATCAATATGCTGCATGTGTGAAGTTGTCAGAATCTGAGGCTCAAATTGGAGATCTTGTCTTTTTTTCCAATGGAGGTGAAGTAAGCCATGTGGGAATACTTGTGAGTGAAAAAGGTCAAGTGAAAACCATGATACATGCGAGTAGTTCGAAAGGGATTTCAATTGTTGAAATCGAAACATCTAGTTATTGGAAACCACGAATTGTGGGTTACGGAACCTTTATTTCAGCGAAGAAATAGGCTTACTGAATAGAATCAGTCCAATATAGAAAAGAAATAATACTTCCATTCCACCGGCGCTCCATGTATTTGGCGAAACAAAAAATGTTAAGGTGCTTGGAATTAACAGGTAAAAAAGTATGCGTCCTTTTTTTTTTCGTTGTTCAGATAAGCGCAAAATGAATTGAAACAAGGATAAATAAATAAAATAAACAAGCGGTAAAAAGACTAATTGAGCATACTCAATGAGTAATGCAGGTTGATTGAATAAAATCAAACAGACCAACCATTCAAATCCGATAAATGCCCAAGTTGCCGTAATAAATGCCTGGGAATTTCTATCGCGATGTACGTATTGGATGACCGCAATCAGCAAGGTTAAAACACTTAAAATGAATACTTGTAACCACGGAAAAAATTGCCAATTTAAAAGTTCAATGCTTCCATACAGCGCAGTAAAAAATGCAATGCCAATGATGGAAATAATCCCGTATTGTTTGAATTGATCCATTATCCTAAATGATTTCTTCTAGATTTTTCGCAGGCACAGACCAATTGCCACAGTGCTCTTGCGCCAACATTGGCATCCCAATCACCTTCTGATCCAGGAGCCACTTCGTTTAAGTCGAAGCCAATGATTTTTCGTCCTGAATTCACCAATTCGAACAATAAATAACTGACCTCTTGTAATTCGAATCCTCCAGCAACAGGTGTTCCTGTGTGTGGACATAATTCTGGTTTTAATCCGTCAATATCAAAGGAAACATAAACGTTCATCGGAAGATGCTGTATCATTTCTCCCACTTGATCCGCCCATGTTTTACCAGCGTATTGTTCGTTTTTAATGTTCCAGTCATAAAATGTTTCTACACGATCCGAATCACGACTTAAAAACACTTCACGTTCGGAAACATCGCGAATACCAACCTGAACTAATTTGGACATGTTTTTAGCGTACTGAAGAACATTAAACATGATGCTTGCATGAGATTGCGAAAATCCTTCGTAAGCGTCGCGTAAATCAGCGTGCGCATCAATTTGAAGAATCCCAAACTCCTCGTATGTTTCGTTTAAAGCCTCCATTAATCCGAGTGGGGTAGAGTGCTCACCACCTAGCACAGCTGGAATTTTTCCTTGCTTCAATAAATCAAGGCATCGTTCTTTTAAATTGCTTCGCAATGCTTGATGTGCTGTATTAATTTCATCTAAAACGGGTTGGTATTTCAATAAGGCTTTTTCTTCACCGTTGGACTCCAAATACTGAATGTATTCCAATCCTTGCTCACAACAATGCGCATTAATTTCTTTCCATTCTTGCGAAATGGGTGACATGTATACTTTCGTATCGTATGCACGATCCAAATCTGGATGAAAAAAATCAAGTTGCGTCGATGCTTCTAAAATGGCTTCAGGTCCATTGCTCGTTCCTTTTCCGTAAGAAGCAGTTGCATCCCAAGGAATGGGTACAATCATAATAGTTGCTTCCGCTTCCGTATAGGGAAATCCAAAAATATTTCCATTGGCGATTCCTACGCCGTTCGGATCAAATTCACTCATGTTATCTGCTTAAAATAATCAACTGCTTTACGAACGGAGCCGTGTTCCAATAAAAGCGCTTGTGCTTCCGGCATGGATACTCCTGTTTCTTCTGCGACCATGCGTGCGCCACGATCGACTAATTTGTGGTTGCTTAATTGCATGTCCACCATTTTATTTCCTTTGACTCTTCCTAGTTTAATCATCAAACTAGTTGAGATCATGTTCAAGACTAATTTTTGTGCGGTTCCAGATTTCATGCGCGTACTTCCAGTAACGAATTCTGGTCCAACAACCGGTGCAATTGGAAATTCAACTGCTGCCGCAAGAGGAGAGTCTGGATTACAGGAAATTCCTGCAGTCAATAGTCCCTGTTCCTTCGCCTTTTCGATTCCTCCAATGACGTAAGGTGTGCTGCCGCTTGCTGCGATGCCAACAACGGTGTCTAATTCAGTTATGGCGTATTGTTTTAAATCAATCCACGCTTGACTTCGGTCATCTTCGGCGAATTCGACTGCTTTACGGATCGCTGCGTCTCCTCCAGCAATGAGTCCAACCACAATTCCATGGTCAATGCCAAAGGTTGGTGGACACTCACTTGCATCGACGATTCCCAAGCGACCGCTTGTTCCAGCGCCAATGTAGAATAATCTTCCGCCTTGTGCCATTCGTTCGCTACATGCGTTCACAAAGGCTTCAATGGCTGGAATTTCTTTCTCAACGGAAAGTGCAACGGTTTGATCTTCCCGGTTAATGTTTTGTAGTAAGTCCAACGTGGACATTTTATCCAAGTCTTGGTAATGAGAGCTCGATTCGGTTACTTTCTTCATTTTAGTGCAAATAAGCTTTTGAATCCGTTTCATTCAAATCAACTTCGACATGATTTTTTAATGTAGTGGATAGTCCGAGTCCAGCGAAATCTGTTTTGATTGGATAACGACG
>CAIRMS010000345.1 GCA_903879765.1 uncultured Flavobacteriales bacterium | reverse complement strand
TTGGCTTTTTCGTTCGTGCGGACGAAGGAATGTGGTTTTTGATGTTCATTGAACGTCTGAATCACAGAGATATGGATAAATTGGGACTGCAGTTGACGACGGAAGAAATCTACAGCATCAACCATTCTTCCATTAAAGATGCCGTTGTTCAATTCAATGGTGGATGTACTGCTGAAATCATTTCCAAAGATGGATTGATTTTAACAAATCACCACTGTGGATTCGATGCGATTGCAGAATTATCAACACCAGAGAAGGATTACTTAACGAATGGATTCTGGGCTGCAAATCGTCAAGAAGAGTTAAAACCGAAATCATTATACGTTCGCTTTTTCGTTCGTATGGATGATGTGAGTAAACGCATCCTTGGAAAAGTTACTGATCAAATGACAGAAACAGAGCGCGAGAAAGCCATCAAGGACGAAATCGCATTGATCGAAAAAGAAAACAGTGAAAACGGAAAATACACGGTAAGTGTACGTTCTTTCTTCCAAGGAAATGAGTTCTACTACTTCGTTTACCAAGATTTTAAAGATGTTCGTTTGGTGGGTACGCCTCCTAATAGCATTGGTAAATTCGGTGGGGACACAGACAACTGGGAATGGCCACGTCATACAGGAGATTTCTCGATGTTCCGCGTATACGCTGACGCAAGCGGGAATCCAGCTGACTATTCAACGGCAAACGTTCCTTTACACCCGAAACACCACTTACCTGTAAACATCAAAGGGATTAAAGATGGTGAATTCGCTATGATTTTAGGATACCCTGGAAGAACAAACCGTTGGTTGCCAGCAGGTGGAATTGATCAAAACGTGAAATATGCTTATCCAGCTTGGGTTGAAGCTTCTAAATCAAGCATGGATGCCATGAAGAAATACATGGACAAAGACGACAATGTTCGTTTGAACTATGCTTCTAAATATGCACGCATCGCGAATTACTGGAAAAACCGTCAAGGGATGATTGATGCCTTAACAAAATTCCAAACAGCTGCTGATAAAGCAAAAAACGAAGCGAAATTCAATTTATGGGCAAACAAGCCAGAGAATAAAGCTAAATATGGAACTGTTGTTGAAACAATCAACAAGTTCTATGACGCTACTAACGAAAAATCTCGTCACGACAACTATTTACAAATCGTTTTCCGTTTCTCTGATTACGCAGGAATTAGTCGTTCATTAGGAGGGCAACTTCAAGCATATGCGAAAGCGGATGCAGCGAAACGTACAGAAATGAAAGCTGGATTAACAGCAGCAATCAACGAGTTTTTCGAATTGACGTTTGTTCCAGCTGAAATCGACATCTTAATTGATGGATTAAACTTGTACGCTCAAAAAGCAGGATACAAATTGGTTCCCTCTATTGAAGAAATGTACAAAGACGGAAACGTATCAAACGAAATCAAAGCGGCATTTACAATGTCCATTTTAACTTCAAAAGAACGAATGATGGCCTTTTTAGAACTTCCAAATGAGGCAGCTATCACAAATGATCCATTGATGAAATTATCCGCGGATATTACTTCTCACTTGATGTTCCGTTCAGAAGAGTTAATCAAAATGACAGACGATTTCACGAAATCTTACCGTTTGTTGGTTGCTGGACTTCGTGAGTCAGGAATGAGTACGATTCAATATCCAGATGCGAACAGTACTTTACGTTTGACATACGGAAACGTGAGCGCATTGCCTGCAGACAAACGCAACGATGCGAAATTCAACTACTACACAACACTTCAAGGTGCCATCAACAAGTACAAACCAAACGATGAAGAGTTTGACTTACCAAAACGTTTGATGGAATTAAACAACAAGAAAGATTTCGGTGAATACGCAGATAAAGCGGGTTACATGCCGGTTTGTTTCTTGACTGACAATGACATCACAGGCGGAAACTCAGGTTCTCCCGTATTGAATGGAAAAGGTGAATTGATCGGTTTGGCATTCGACGGAAACATCGAAGCAATGGCTGGAGATGTTATCTTCGACAAGAATTTGCAAAAAACAATTAATGTGGATATCCGTTACGTATTGTTCATCATCGACAAATACGCAGGAGCGAAACACATCGTGGATGAAATGACGATTATTCGTTAATTGACTTCGAAATAGAATGAATTGAAAAGTCCCCTGACAGAATCGTCAGGGGACTTTTTTATTATTATAAATTAAAGAGTAAAGTCAAATGAAACAAGGACTCCCCTATTTCCTCCTCCTTTACTTCTTGATCGTACATACAACTTCCAATTCCATTCAAAAGACACGAACGAATTTGTCCAGCTTCGTTTTTCTTATCTTGATACATCAGAGAAATAACTTGTGAAACATCCTCCGCTTGAAGCTCAATCATGGGA
>CAIRMS010000344.1 GCA_903879765.1 uncultured Flavobacteriales bacterium | reverse complement strand
TAACCGTTTTCTTGGATAAAAATCGCGCCCAAAACCCCATCATTGGACCAAAGAAACTCATCCAATAACTCGTTATAAATAAATCGCCTTTCGATTTTTTAAAAATTCGTAATGATCTGAAATAGGTCCAAGGTCGAAAAGTTGAGACAATTCTCGGATGTTGGAAATTTGGCGTCCGTTCCTCGAACTGAGATTGACCTGGGAAAAGAAAGTTAGGATATTGATTTTGAAATGTAAAGGCATCTACTTCTCTTTTCTTTGCCAAGGAATGACGAAATTGCTCACTAAACTGAGCAATACCCCCTCTAAAAGGTGGTAAGGCAGAGAAAAAAGTAATTTTTTCAAGTTTACTCAAAACTATTGATTTGGATCTATGTTTTTATCTTGGCACCATTTCAAGTACGTTTCTAGCTCTTTGCCTTCTAATTTATCGCCTTTTTTCCATAAATTTTTGGAAAGTTCAGTTCCGTTTTTATCGTAAAAGTACGACCAACCATGAAGGTAATCGGCTTTGTAAAGAACTCGAGACATTACTTGACCTGTATTATAATATTCCACCCACTCACCTGTGCGAAGACCGTTGACATAGTTGCCGGAAATTTTCATTGTACCATTTGGATAATACTCTTTAAAGGCTCCATCCCTAATGTCATCTCTGAAAAATGTCACTGAAAGAACTTTTAATTCACCGTTTTCCAATTGATCATTCAGGTAATAAGTGACTTTTTTACCATTCAATTTATCGTTTTTGTAGCTTTCACCACTTACTAACTCCCCTCGTTCGTTGTAATTCATCCAAATAGAGTCTTTTTTTTGATTTCGATAGAATCCATCGGCCATTAATGCTTGATTTTCAAAATACAACTTTACAAATGATGCATTTGAATTCGGTTTATTATCAATTACGGCCTTAACGACACCTGATTGATACCTGTAAACAAATTTTCCGACAGGCTTGTCATCTTTGAAATTACCTTCATACATGTAAATTTTCGTACCAGGGTAACTCTTTTGCCAAAGTCCTTGTTTTAACCCTTTGGCATCGACTTGATTTACCTGTGCAAAGGATGTTTGAAAGAAAAACAAACAAATGATATAAACGTTTTTCATATGAATTCTATTAAATCTCCCAATTGATCTAATTCTAAATCAGGTTCAACCGTAATTATTTCCGCGCTGCGAATGAGAACAGTTCTCATACCTAGGGTTTTTCCAAACTTCAAATCTACATCTGTATCCCCGACCATAATTGACTTGTTGAAATCAATTTGAGGGAATTCCATTTGTGCTAGTTCTGCCATCATCGGATTCGGTTTTCGCATAAAAGGCGCTTCATCTTTTCGTTCAATTGCCGCATATACCTGATCTATTCGGGCGCCAGCATTTTGAAAGTCCAGCGTCATTTTTTGATGCAACAGATTCAGTGAATCCTGCGAAATCAGACCTTTTGAAACACATTGTTGATTCGTAACCACAATAACTCTGCCGAATTTCCCGAACAACTCTTTGGATGTTTCAAGCACTCCTTTTTTAAACCGAAAATCTTCGTATTTCAAAATGTAAGCACCAAAGACACGTTCATTTATTACGCCATCTCTATCAAGAAAAAGGGTCCAGCTACTATTTACGTGAACCAATTTCCCCATTAGAACAATTCGTTTTCAACAAGGTAATGGTTTCGAGTGGAAGAACTTCGTCCGATTAATTCAGCGATAAAACCCGAAAGAAAAAATTGAATTCCGATAATCATTGCGACCAACGCAACAAAAAACTCAGAACGCTCAGAAAGACGTTGCGCAGCTTTATTAAAGAACAACTTATCTACGCCCATATATAGGAATAATCCAAATCCTAATACAAACATGAGCATGCCCAAAGCACCAAAGAAATGCATTGGTTTTTTTCCAAATTTCCCCATAAACGCAACAGTCATCAAATCTAATGGTCCGTTTAAAAAGCGATTTAAGCCGAATTTTGTGACGCCATACTTTCGTGCTTGATGTTGCACTACTTTCTCACCGATTTTAGTGAATCCAGCATACTTAGCTAAGGCAGGAATGTAGCGATGCATGTCACCATATAACTCAATGCTTTTAATCACAGAATTTTTGTAAGCTTTCAAGCCACAATTAAAGTCATGTAAGTAAATTCCTGTAATTCTGCGTGCAGCCCAATTATATAGTTTGGTTGGTATTGTTTTTGAAATTGGATCATGACGTTTCTTTTTCCATCCAGATACCACATCAAAATCCTGATGAACAATCATATTGAACAATTCAGGTATTTCATCAGGGGAGTCTTGGAGGTCTGCATCCATTGTGATGACAACTTCCCCCACAGCTTTCTCAAATCCAACGTGTAAAGCCGCGGATTTACCATAATTACGTTGGAATTTAATTCCCTTAACATGAGAATCCTTAGTTCTTAAGTCCTCTATAATCCCCCATGATCCATCCTTGCTGCCATCATCAATAAAAATCACTTCGTAACTCAGGGAATGTTCATGCATCACACCTTGAATCCAACGATGTAACTCAGGCAAAGATTCCGACTCATTAAAGAGCGGTATCACAATTGAGACGTTTATTTCTTCTGTCATAGGAGATTCAAAGTTACCAATAATTCATTTATTGTTTTATCCACGAACGAACTTCGTTTTGAAAACGAATAAAATACATTCCAGATTTCAAGGATTCAACAGAGACCTCCATATTTGAATTTTCGGTGGATCCTTGAACGAGTACCTGTCCATTCATCCCAAAAACCGTCCATTCACCGATGGATTTCGCTCCGTTTATGAAGAGCATTTCATTTGTTGGATTTGGATAAAGCACCCATTTATCAAGTGAATTCACCGCGACATTTGCCGTAGGTTGATTCGTGACCGTAAAATGATCGAATCCAGCCTCGGTTATGTTTACATTTGGACTAATGTCAGAGATTAATACCTTCAGCTGCATGGTATTTGTCAATGGAATGAGTCCAGAAACAGGAAAACTGAAATAGTTGAATTCCATTAAATCTCCTTGTGGACCAATTACCTGTTGTAAAAGTACACTCGTTGTACCATTCATTAAATAAATACTCATCGTATCATCAAAAGTTCCTGGACCATGATAACAATAGAACGAATGAGCAAAATTGATGTATGGTGTGGCATACGAACTTAAGTCCATTTGTGGCGAAAGCAATTGGGTGAATCCTTCATCCACGTCATCAAGATCCGGATTTAATCCCACATCGTTCCCCGTTACAAAAGCTATTTTTCCGCAATCCCACTCCGCATCGATTGCAGGAACAGTATTGGTCGTTGGGTTCGGAACTCCACGCTCCCACATTCCTTTTTGAGCTGTACCACTTACACTCCAACCAAAATCAAACTCGAAATCATCATAGTAACCTGGAACCAGATATATAGTGATGTTATTGGTAAACTCTGTAATCATGGTATCTATACAATACGTTTGATAAGACCATTTACCTATCGTCAAACGATAGTTTTCTTGATAATACAAGGTGAAATCTTCCATCCCAAGTCCGTTTGTGATTCCAGTATGATCAATTAACGGATGTGACAGACGAATTTGTGCATCCGAAATCGGATTATTCGTTCCGTATTCAAGTACGTTCACTTGTAGGCTGTAAGGAGTTATTGGAATTAAAGGAACGTTTATTGTTGTTAACGCACCATTGATTAAGGAAACAGAAAGGGTCATTGGATAATATCCTGCCTTAGAAAAACTCACGGTATAAATTCCAGAAAGAGCTGTTCCCGTTGCATAAAATCCAAGTTGATTCGTCTGCTCTTCCATCACCGCACTTGAAAGTTGAATGCTTACATTTGATAATGCAAGTCCACTCACAGCATCAGTTACCGTTCCTTCTAAGTAACATGCTTTGTTGTAGTTCATCCCAAGGACATACAATCCTTTCGTGATATCGGCTGCCACCGCTTTTCCCGAGGAAAAAAATGGATACACGCCCCAACATCCATCAAAACCGGGCGTTTGTCCTGGGTAGGTATCGTAATTTCCAACTTGAATTAAGTTGTATGGATAGGTGGCATCATGAATGATGACGCCATCACTGTAATAACTCGTTATTAAATAATCACCACGCACATGAACGTTATGTGGAATTACAAAAGAGTTTGCAGAACTTTGAACGCGGTCAAGTTCTGTAATATTCTGTCCATCAGTAATGTCGTAAGCGGCAATATACGCACCTGAAATTTCATCCGTAGTGTACACTACTTGTCCATTCGCGGATGGCCAAACATTGTGTGTGAACGTATTCGGCGTGGTTTTCGTTCCCATTAAAATTGGATTAGCCTTATCAGCTACATTGAGAATACTAAAAAATCCATCGTAAATGTGTCCAATGTACAAGGTATCATTTCGCTCGAAACCATCATGAACATAATATGGGTCATAAGTTCCTACCTCCACCGGGCTCATCGGATTGCTTTGAAGGTCTAGCATTATGACACCACCGTTTCCTCGATTTGCTCCAAAAATATAAGCGTATCCATTCGGAGAGGCGAAACACGTATGAGCAGATTGCCAAGGATTGGAACTTGGTCCAGTATAAAGAGAAGTAGGCAGATTCGTTGATTGTGGCAAGGGACTTAAATCAATGATTAAAAGTCCATCTTCTGCCTCCGTTGTTACGTATGCATAATTCCCATAAACACATGGGTCACGCCAAATTGACTCCGTCCCAGCCAACCAAAATATTTCTTGAGGATTTGCACCATCGGTAATATCGATAATCGATGTGCCTTTCGAGGTCCCAACGATTGCATATTCATTTCCTAATTCATCCACATACCCCCAAACGTCATTGAGATTGGCTTGATGCAGAAGTTGGTAATCGATGTGAGACAAAGAATCGATATTCAATTGCGCGGTGGATTGAAATCCATTTAGAAATAAAACAATACTTAAAATGAAGTTGCGAAATACACGCATAATTGAGTCCTTAAAGAATAAAAATAGCAGCAAAAATAAAAATGACAATTATAATTAAATACTGCCATACATCAGGGAAATATTTAATGATCGTTTCCTTCCAATTCATGAAGTAAAAATAAGTAAAATTTCGAGACTTTTGAGTTTCAAAAAAAAGGAAAAATTACCGCTTGTAAAGAGGCCGAAGTAGTAAAATTTGCAACTTTTAATTTCGATTGAACCGTTTCGAATAGACTAACTTAGGCGAAAATTCACCTCATGAAAAAAAGTGTCCCGAACGCAAAGGAATTCATTAGTGATTTAAGCCAAAAATCCTTTTCTTACACTCAAAAAGTAGCAGCTCAGTCCCTTTCGGATAGTTTACTCAGATTTATCCAAGCCAATCATCCAGGATTCAATGAAAATAGTTTTTTATCAATCAGTGAATTGAGCTCACTTCGGGTTCAATTTATCTCATTAAAACTAAAAGGACAACTCGGTGAATTGTCGTCTATGGAGAAACTTGTCATTGATACGCTATCCAATGGCGAAGAAATAAGTAACCTTGCCATGATTCAAGAAGGCAACGCGTTAACACCCGGTCAAAAAATGGCAGATCATGTTGCGTCATTTGGTGGAAGCTGGACGTTTATCATCTCCTTTGGATTTTTCTTGTTTGTATGGATATTATTGAATACTGCTTTCTTGTTAAACAAAGGCTACGATCCTTATCCATTCATCTTGTTAAACCTCATCCTTTCGTGTATTGCAGCACTGCAAGCACCAATCATTATGATGAGTCAAAATCGTCAGGAGGAAAAAGACAGGGAGCGATCGAAACTTGATTACATGATCAACTTAAAATCTGAACTAGAAATCAGGACACTACACGAAAAGATCGATCATTTAATTATCCATCAACAAAGAGATCTCTTTGAAATTCAAGAAATACAAATCGAAATGATGAAGGATATTACCATCAGTCTGAACGCATTGAATAAAAGTCATTAATATTTCACTAATTCCTTTGTATATACACGCTGATTTGTGATAATTCGCACCAAATACGTACCTGCATTCATCGAAGAAAGATCTAAAAACGATTCCGCAAAAAACTCAGTTGCATTCATTTTGTCCTGGAGCAATTTTCTTCCGGATAAATCATATAATTCAATGGAGGCATCGTTATAAACAGAGCCGCTTACTTCAATTGTTGTCACACCGCTGGTTGGATTAGGGAAAATCGCGATTTCATGTGCCAACTCTTCTTCTTTCACATCAAGCGTAAAACCTACTGAGAAATCATAGCGATGGTAACTTCCGAAATCAGCCGGGAAAAATTCAATGTACGATCCACCAACTTGACGCAAACGCATTTGACCAGTCGTTTCTCCTTCCACTTGATTCGAATACCAGAATCCAAGTCCATCGTCATCTGAATCTTCGATGATAATAGAATAACAACCTGGAGCCAAGTTGAACGTATCCTTATATTGTGTCTGATTTGTCAAATTATCGCGTTCAAACAAAATGTTTCCTGCATGATCTACCATTCGGTATTTATTTTCACTTGCTTTGTTGTTTGTTGTCAACCAAATGAAAAATGGACCATCGATGCGCTCAGGCGCGTCAAATTTGGTAGATTTCAAACTGTTTTGATTGTATTCATCTTCACCAATGATGCCATTTACATCAGCAACCCAAGCCGTAAAAGTTTGGTTACTATATAAATCGGTCCACCAATCAATGTTGTCAACAGGTAATTCAATCACGACCTCTTCCAAGAACCCTAAATTACCTGTCCAGTCATAAACAATGTTATCACCGTAGGTAATCCAAGCGAAGATGCGACAAGATGTCAATGGTTGAGCGCCTGTGTTTTTCAATACCACACGTGGATTCTGACAAGTTGGATTCCATTTACCATAATATTCCCAATTATTTGGATTTAATACATCTGAAATAGATGCGTCATTTTGAAAATTAGGCGCAGAATAAGAAATCAAATCATAGGCTGCAATGTAATTTCCTCCTGCCTGACCCGGGTCATTTCCTGGCACGGCATTAATTGCATAGTCTAATTTCACAGTATCTCCTGGAGTTACATATGGTGTTAATTCAAATTCATGTTCTTTCACACGATCACCTGGACACCATCCCTCCCGAGCATACGGCCACGTTCCGCCTTGTCCGATATTTGGATTATCACCACACTCTGTAGATTGCCAGATGTTCCAGTTAAAACGAGGAACACCGTCCACTTTGATCTGATGATCATTCGCTACCCATTCGCAACAAGCAAAATCCCCAACTTGTCCATGACCGGACATTCTGGTTTTGATTTTAAACATTTCAGAAGAATCCGCTAAAATAATTGGTTTCTCTTGCAGGACAACATCATTAGCCATTTGCGCAAAATTATACGATTTAAAGTCACTCCAAATTGGCTGACGCGCATGAACATCTCTTGGCGGAATTCCTTTAATGAAGGCAAATTTCAAGTCAATTAATTCTTGTGTATTATGTGCTGCCAAGTCAACTAAGCCTTTTAAGTACATTTGATAATCTGTTACATCATATTTCCATGTGAATCCGTTTGGTCCAAGATCGAATTGAATTCCATAAGGTGTGATGTATCGTGCAATTTCAACATCTTTAATCAATTCATATGGTGGATTATAACAAACAATCGGCATATTAAACAATTGATTTGAAGTTGAATAAGGAGACTGGCTGATTACATTTCCGTTTTGATCAAACACATACGAATCACCTTGTGGAAGCCCTACATAACTTGCAACAATATCAAAATGTCTGAACAAAGGCATTTGCGAGAAGATAATGACCGGTTCGCTGATTTTCTTTTGATTTAGAACAGATGTTTGTACAAGCGCATTACTTATTCCCTGACCGAACGAAAGCAATGGCATGAATGTCTCTTGCTTGATTCCTGCTAATGGTAATTCATCAAATTTGATCATGCCAAATTGCGAAGGCATTAACTTAAATTGATTAGGTGTTTTATCCACTGCATAGTTCAGATTATCAAAATCATAGTACACTTTTAAATTCGCCCAATTCGGATGACTCGTGTCTATTTTTTTCTGATAATTAGCGAGAATTGTTGCTTGTGGAAGCGCTGCGTTATACACCCTAAATTCATCAATGCTACCTTTCCATTTGATGGATTGATCTTTGCTAGCGCCGAGAATGAAGCGATGAATGTATCCCATGGATCGATTCAAATTGGTTCCAGAATGCCACAATTGTCCATTTTTGTAAATGAACATTTCACCTGTACTTTGTTTTTTCACAAATGCCCAATGATTCCAAGTATTATCAATTTCGTTGGCAGCCATTGCTTTATTGATTCGGTCGTAGCCAGTTTGATTACCGGCATCCCAATATAAATTATTGTTACTCCAAGGCATGTGAATATTCAAGATGCGGTTCCCAAGTGTATCGTAAGCTTCAAGGAAACTAGTATTTGTTCCAGCAACACCATTTCCTTTTACCCAACATTCGATTGTTACCTCACTTCCCATGTTTTCATCGGAATATTCGAGCATGGTGTAATTATTTCCGTCCAAAGACAAATATCCATTTTTACCTTCATAAGAAAGCGCCTGATTCGTCGTAATTGAACTTGTTTCAAAACTCAAAGAGTTCGCAGAAGGGATGTCGTTTTCGAAGTAAAACTCAATGACAATATTCGAATTCCCATCCCAAGTGAATGTTTGATAAAAGGCTAATTCGTTTAGTCCAGCAACTAGCGGACTTAACCCACCAGGAATTCCTGCAGATGAATTGTACACTTCTGTGAATCCCGTGGAATGAAAATTCAACAGTTCGGTGTCATTCGTTGCTTTGACGCGGAGGCTCGGGTAAAATAACTTTCCGTCAACAGCTATGTCATTCAAGTACAAACGCAAAGACTGTAAATCACCAGCTTGCACACCAGCCTGAAGTAATTGTGCTTGCGTCAGCAATAATTGAAAACGCCCACCTTTCTCATCCGTTTTAAAGGGCCATTGCTGACTACTTGTCACTGCATTCGGTGTCGAATAACTTAATCCACTGAGCGACCTTGTCCATTCATCTCTTAAGTGTGTATTGTTTTGTCCGTACGGAATAGGGGTATAATCAATTACATTCGGAGTAGCCCAATTCGACAAAAATCGACTGGAATTATTTGCCACGGAATCAAATAAACCGGTGTGATCAAAAACACGCGTATAGGTTAAATAGTCCCATTCTCCGCAATCGTATTGATCCCAAGTGGTTAAAGGACTACATTTCAATTTATAGTACATCATGACCTTTTCAAAACGCATGGTATCTAACTCCTGAGGAAACTGAAACCACGATCTGCGTGTAGTGATTGAATCAAAGGTAAAGGTCTGGACCCAAGTAGTATCTTGTGCACTTAACTGAAAACCAAGAAACAAAAATGAAAGGTAAAGTAGTATTTTTCGCATGGCATTTTTTTAGAATGCTCTAAAATACATATTTGTGCGGAGGAAAAAAAAATTAAAACTCGAAAAATTGACCTTGAGTCAAGGTCATGAACTGATTTGACAGCATATATTTTCGTTTGGACAAACGCGCCACCAGTCCAGCTTGTCTTTTTTGCTCATCGTGTGTAGAAATGAGCGTTTTAACTTTTAGTTTTTCAGCCAACTGAATGGCTTTATTCAAACCGAGATTAACCGTTCCTCCCAGATAAAAAGGAAGTTCGTATGTCGTCACTGTGGTGAGTAAAACAGTTGCTTTCTTGCCATCTTGTATCTTTCTAGTCCCATGAGGAGCATAACACATACTTGATGTACCGTCTGAAATTAAATAGGCATGATGTACCAGGTCCAAAAAACCTGTTTTGGATATTTTTTCCATTCGAAATGGTGCATCACTCAGGGAGATAAATTGATTAAAATGCTTCCATTTTTGCATTTTTCGCTGGATAGGCGCCAAACAAATAATAGGGATTTCAGATGAAAATTTGATTAAGGTTTCCCGATCACAATGATCTGTGAAGGGATGAGAAATAAAAATAAAATCCGGACGAGGGATTTCGTACACTTCGGGTTGTTTATCCAAATGGTACTGCGTAGAAAACCGTGGATGAAAATCGACTTGACTTTCAGAAAACCAGGGGTCAACCAATATTTTAAACCCATTGATTTCCCATAGCCAGGAACTATCCGCATTTAATTTGATGATTTTCATTGAGAACTAGCTCATGAACATCTTCACAGCCAAGCTTAATTTTGCTTTGATTTCTGTTCGATCAACGATAAAATCAAGGAATCCGTGTTCTAATAAAAACTCAGAAGTTTGGAATCCATCTGGTAAATCGCGTCCAATTGTTTCTTTCACTACACGTGGTCCTGCAAACGCAATCAATGCTCCTGGTTCAGCGATATTAATGTCACCTAACATGGCAAATGATGCAGTTACTCCTCCAGTTGTTGGATCCGTCAAGTATGAAATGTAAGGTAACTTCGCTTCCGATAATTGACCAAGTTTACCAGAAACCTTTGCCATTTGCATCAACGAATATCCTGCCTCCATCATTCTCGCTCCACCTGATTTGGAAATGATCATGAACGCCGCATTCGATTTGATTGCTTCATCAATTCCACGAACAATTTTCTCTCCCATTACAGATCCCATTGATCCTCCGATAAATTGAAAGTCCATTGCTGAAATGACCAATTTTTGTCCATCGATAGTTCCTTTTGCTGTGCGAACAGCATCTTTCAATCCAGTTGCTTTTTGTGTTGCTGAAACTCGGTCTACGTATTTTTTTGTATCCGTAAATTCAAGTGGATCTCCGGAAATTAAGTCCGCAGCGATTTCTGTGTATTTTCCATCGTCGTAAATCAATTGGAAATACTCTTCCGAACCAATTCGTTCATGATGTGAACAGCGATCACACACGTAATTATTTTTAGCCAGATCATCACTGGTAAATAATGTTTTACAATTTGAACAGCGTACCCAAAGTCCTTCAGGTACTTCTTTTTTATCACTTGTTGCTGTTGTAATTCCTTCTTTACTTCGTTTAAACCAAGACATTTCCTTCAATTTAAAGTGTATTAATATTGTTTAAATCCTCAAAAGATTGCGAAAGACGTTTGATGAATGTTAATTCACCCTCACGCATAAACTTTCTCGGATCGTAGTACTTTTTATTTGGTAATTCTTCCCCTTCAGGATTTCCAATTTGTGTGCGAAGATACTCCATATTTTCTTCAACGTAATCACGAACACCCTCCGTGAAGGCAAATTGTAAGTCTGTATCGATGTTCATCTTTACCACACCATAACCGATTGCCTCGCGGATTTCCTCCACTGTTGAACCTGAACCCCCGTGAAAAACAAAATCAATTGGATTTGGTCCAGTCTGATATTTCTCTTGAATAAACTCTTGTGAATTTTTCAAAATAATCGGTGTCAATTGCACATTTCCTGGTTTGTACACACCGTGAACATTTCCAAAAGCAGCCGCAATCGTAAACCTAGGACTGATCTTCATCAACTCTTCGTATGCGTAGGCAACCTCTTCTGGCTGTGTATACAATTTAGCATTGTCTACATCTGAATTGTCTACTCCATCTTCCTCTCCTCCGGTAATTCCTAATTCGATTTCCAAGGTCATGCCCATTTTGGACATTCGCTCCAAATAACTTTTGCAAATGTCTAAATTCTCCACAAGCGATTCTTCGCTTAAGTCAATCATGTGTGAACTATAAAGTGGCTTTCCTGTTTCTTTAAAAAACTGTTCGCCAGCATCTAAAAGTCCATCAATCCAAGGTAGTAATTTCTTAGCGCAATGATCGGTATGCAAAATCACGGTTGCTCCATAAGCTTCTGCTAAGGCATGAACGTGTTTTGCTCCCGCTACACCACCAAGAATCGCCGCTTTCTCATTTTCATTGGAAAGTGATTTCCCGGCAAAAAATAGGCATCCACCGTTGGAAAACTGAATGATGGCAGGTGAATTTAACTTTGCCGCTGTTTCCATGACTCCGTTCACTGTACTAGAACTAGTCACATTTACGGCTGGAAGGGCAAAGCCTTTTTCCTTCGCAAGTTTGAAGATCGCTTGAACTTCGTCCCCTGTTGCTACTCCTGATTTAATTAAATTACTCATTGTGTTGTTGATTGATGTCGCAAAAGTAGTAAAATTAGGTCAAAACGCACATGATATTTTCACATGAAACGAACCCTTAACAACCCTCAGATATGGCTTCTATTAAACCATTGTTAAAAATCGAAAGAAAATATAAACGTTAAACAATATTCTGTAAATCCATACGTTAAAGAGTAAAACATTAAATCAGCCTATGGTTCAAAAATTTTACTCCGAAACGTTAGTGGAAAATGAAGCGAAGTTAAGACCTTCGAAAGCTGCTTTAGACTTTATATTAAGTTACAGCAAGGCTTTGGAAGTGAAAAAACTAAAAAAACAAAAAGTCTTCATTTGCAAAAACTAAAATAAATCCCTGACAATTGTGTCAGGGATTTTTTTTTTGCATTGATGAATTTCCACCTCTTTTCTTCAATAAATTCCAAATTAGTATATACTTTTGA
Source organism: uncultured Flavobacteriales bacterium (assembly GCA_903879765.1). Taxonomy (GTDB): domain Bacteria; phylum Bacteroidota; class Bacteroidia; order Flavobacteriales_D; family Crocinitomicaceae; genus UBA952. The sequence goes on along the minus strand of CAIRMS010000344.1, from coordinate 17,326 downwards.
TATATACTTAATAAACAAGTCAGATGAAAACCTTATCCTTAAAACTTGACAACAACGTTTTTGAAGAAACGGAACAACTTTTAGATAAAATCCAAAAGACTAGGAATAGATATATCAATGAAGCACTTCACTATTACAATCAAATCCAAAAGAGGAAATTAATTGAACAAATGCTGGTTCAAGATTCAAAACTTGTAAGCAATGAATCCATGAAGGTTTTGCATGAATTTGAGAAACTTGAGGATTATGATAGCTAGAAAATACGAAGTTTGGCTGGCGAACCTCGATCCGAGAATTGGAACAGAAACGGGAAAAACTCGTCCAGTATTGATCGTGCAAACCGATGTCTTAAATAAAATACATCCTTCAACGCTGATCTGCCCAATTACCACCAATATCAAATTAGAAAGTCACATTTTGAGGGTCCATATTAAAAAGGGAACAGCAAAAGTGAAGGAATCGTGCGACGTAATGATTGACCAACTTCGAGCAATCGATAATAAAAGATTAATCAAAAAAATCGGAGATCTTCCGTTGGAACTTGCAGAAAAGGTGAAACAGAATATTAAAATTGTGTTGGACCTAGGTTACTAAAACGGCGCTTTTTTTACCCCTTCAATTTTAAATCGATAATCTTCTGGATTAACTCAAAGGGCCATTCACCTTTCAGTGGTAATTGAATGGATCCTTTCGCAAACTTATACCCTGTCAATTCTTCACTTAGTGCTTTGATGGGTCCTGCACCTGGATAGAGTCCAATGTGCTTTGCGTATCCAGCATAATGAATGAAATTCTTCCCGTTCAATTTAAACGTTGGAATACCATAATTTTTGGTTTCTTCCAATCCCTCCACAGCATTCATTAGAAAGGAACGGAGTGCTAAAAGTTTTTCTTGTGTTTCTTTTGGGAAAGAATTGATATGTTCCGCTACTTCTGGATGCATTTGACTACACTTCGCAATAGGATTTGAATTGATTTAATATCGCTTGCCATCCTTCTTGTTGTAATTCATGGCTATTTTCCGATTCTGGATGAAAGCGTTCAGTCACATGTGTCGACATACCTATGTCTGAAAACTCAACATCCCATTTTCGTCCGTCAGCCAAGGTAATTGCTAAAAATTCCTGCTCTTCCACTTCATCATATGTTCCATGAAAATCAAATCCAGCAGAACCATCCACTGCTTCCATTCGAAAAGAAAACGCACCACCATTGCGTAAATCAATTGTTGCTTTTGGACAACACCACGACTCATGTGCGAAATTCCACTTCGTGACATGCTGATCCCTTGTCCATTTCTCCCAAACTTCGTTGATGGGGGCTTCAATCATTGCTTCTACTTCAATCCATTCTTGTTCCATAAAACAAAGATAGGAAAAGTGTGAATTCGTTCAACCCGTCCCCTGATATTCCTTACATTTGTGAACATGGACTTTCAACTTGTTTCCGACTTTCAACCAACCGGTGATCAACCGGATGCGATACGTCAATTAGTGGCTGGATTAGCTGCTGGCGTATCCGACCAAACCTTGTTGGGCGTAACTGGAAGCGGAAAAACGTTTACCATTGCGAACGTGGTTCAACAAATTCAACGTCCAACCTTAGTTCTCTCACACAACAAAACATTAGCAGCGCAATTGTACGGGGAATTCAAGCAGTTTTTTCCAGAGAATTCCATTGAGTATTTTGTTTCCTATTACGATTATTATCAACCGGAAGCTTATTTGCCGACTACTGGAGTTTACATCGAAAAGGACTTGCAAATCAACGATGAAATTGAAAAACTTCGTTTATCTGCAACCTCTGCCCTGCTTTCAGGTCGCAAAGATGTTCTTGTCGTCGCATCTGTTTCCTGTATTTATGGTATTGGAAATCCACAGGAATTCCGTGAAAGCATTTTGCATTTGACCGTCGGACAATCCGTTGCTAGAAATAAATTTCTATTCAGATTAGTAGAAAACTTGTACCAACGAGCAGGAGATAAATTTGAACGAGGCATGTTTCGTGCCATCGGAGAAACAGTAGACATTTTTCTCGCTTATGCCGATTATGCGATTCGAATTGGGTTTTGGGGTGATGAAATCGAAACAATTTCTTCCATTGACCCTGAAACGAGTGAACGAATTGAAACATTTAAAGAGATTGATATTTTCCCGGCCAATTTATTCGTTTCGAGTCCAGACAATACGCGACAAGCGATTGAACAAATTCAAGATGACCTTGTCGTTCAAGTACAGAACTTTAAAGAGGATGGTAAGCTGGAGGAGTCCAAACGTTTGGATGAACGCGTGAACTACGATTTGGAAATGATTCGAGAATTGGGTTATTGCTCGGGAATAGAAAATTACTCTCGTTATTTCGATCGACGTCAACCGGGCGAACGTCCTTTCTGTTTACTTGATTATTTTCCAGATGATTTTCTCCTTGTCATAGATGAAAGTCACGTGACACTCCCACAAGTACGTGGCATGTACGCAGGAGATCGAGCACGAAAAACCAATTTAATTGACTACGGATTTAGACTGCAGGCAGCAATCGACAATCGTCCACTGAAGTTTGAAGAATTCGAAGGATTCTTAAACAATACGATTTACGTTTCCGCTACCCCGGCAGACTATGAAATGCAGCGTTCAGAAGGAGTCATGGTGCAGCAATTGATTCGTCCAACAGGCCTTTTAGATCCAATCATTGAAGTGCATCCATCCAAGCATCAAATTGACCATTTAATGGCTGCCATTCAAGAACGAATCGCTGTAAAAGAGCGTATTTTGGTTACCACCTTAACCAAAAGAATGGCGGAAGAATTACAGAAATATTTTGACAAGCTTGGAATTCTTTGCCGGTACATCCATAGTGAAATCGATACCATTGAGCGTGTAGAAATACTTCGTCAATTAAGACTTGGTGATTTTGATGTACTCATTGGAGTTAATTTACTTCGTGAAGGACTAGACCTTCCAGAGGTTTCTTTGGTCGCTATTTTAGATGCAGACAAAGAAGGATTCCTTCGCAATGAACGTTCATTGGTACAAACAGTTGGACGTGCTGCGCGAAATGTCAATGGAAAAGTATTGATGTATGCCGACAAAATGACGGAGTCTATGCGTCGGACGATTTCCGAAACGGAACGCCGAAGAGCGATGCAAATTGCCTATAATTTAGAGCACGGATTGGTTCCCACTGCCTTGAATAAATCCAAGGAGAAAATCATGGAATCGACAAAGGTTGCAGATGGTGATACCGCAAGTCGCCAATTAAAATACACACAAGAAACGCAAGCACAACTCGCTGCGGAACCAGTTCAGACCTACTTGAATCCAAAGGAACTGGAAGCACGGTTGAAAGCAACGAGAAGAGCCATGGAAAAAGCAGCGAAAGAACTTGACTTCATCGAAGCGGCCCGGTTCCGTGACCAATTAAAAGAACTTGAAACACAACTAAAAAAATAAGCATGACACGTTTACAACAATTTCAGAAAATTGCCATTGCTGAGGGATTCTCATGGATAGGATTGATCATCACGATGGTTTTGAAGTACCAATTCGAGATGATTTGGCCAAACAAAATTGTGGGATGGATTCATGGAATTTTATTCATTGCGTTTTGTATCTATCTAGCGGTATTTTTCTTTTCAAAACAATTTTCATTTGGGAAAGCACTGATCTTGTTTGTTGCAGCCTTCGTTCCTTTTGGTACTTTTTGGGCGGAGAAAAAGTACTTGCGACGTTAAAACACAACTTTATCCAAAAAACTGCGTAAAGCTGTTCATAACGAATGAATTATGAAGTGGATTAAACGACTTTTTCTGGTGATTTTAAGTGTGGTTGTCATGATTTTAATCTTTGGGCTTTTTGCACCGAGAAAATTCAACGTAGAACGCTCCATACAAATTTCACAACCAAAAGACAGTGTTTATCAGTATTTAAAGTTTATCAAGAATCAAGATCAATTCAGTGTTTGGTCCAGACAGGATCCTAAAATGAAAAAAACATACACTGGACAAGATGGAATTGTAGGATTCGTTTCTACGTGGGAAAGTAAAGACAAAAATGTCGGAACTGGATCTATGGAATTAATAAAGTTAACACCTGGAGAGCGCATTGACATGCACATACGCTTCAAGGTTCCCTTTGAAAATGAAGACGATGCATACTTTGAGACAAGTAGCATTAACGCGGAAAATACACGTGTGATTTGGGGCTTTAAAGGAAATACTCCCTATCCATGGAACGCACTTGCCTACCTTTTAAATTTTGATGATATGATAGGCAAAGACCTAGATGGTGGACTCAAAAAATTAAAATCGGTGTTGGAAAAATAAGATTGATTACTTTTGTTTAAAATTGAAGATACATGGCAAATAACTTACTTAAAGGAAAACGAGGAATTATTTTTGGTGCATTGAACGACCAATCCATCGCATGGAAAGTCGCTCAAAGAGCACACGAAGAGGGAGCAACGTTTGTGTTAACAAATGCTCCAATCGCAATGCGAATGGGTGAAATCAATGCTTTAGCAGCTGAGACAGGTAGTCAAGTGATTCCCGCAGATGCAACAAGTATTGAGGATTTAACAAACCTTGTAACACAAGCGCAAGAAATACTTGGCGGTAAAATTGACTTCGTTTTACATTCAATTGGAATGTCTCCAAACGTACGTAAAGGAAAACATTACACGGAAAACGATTACAATTACTACAATCAATCCATGGATGTTTCTGCTATCTCTTTACACAAAACCTTAGCGACACTTTACAAACATGACGCGATGAATGAATGGGGATCAGTGATTGCACTTTCTTATATTGCTGCACAACGTATTTTCCCTGACTATAATGACATGGCTGATGCGAAATCTTTACTTGAATCCATTGCGCGTTCTTTCGGATACCACTATGGAATTGCGAAAAAAGTACGTGTAAATACGATTTCACAATCTCCAACGGTTACAACTGCTGGACAAGGAATCAAAGGATTCAAAGAATTCATTAACTTCTCTGAACAAATGTCTCCACTTGGAAACGCATCTGCAGTAGCTTGTGCTGACTATTGTGTAACAATGTTCTCCGACTTAACAAGATACGTTACAATGCAGAATTTATTCCACGATGGTGGATTCTCTAATACAGGCGTAACGCAACAAGTGATTGAAAAATTTGGTGAATAACCAAATTCAAAAACCTAAAAAAAGCCCGGACGAGTCTGTCCGGGCTTTTTTATGCGCTCAACTTTTAGGAATTAATCCTCCTTCCAGTTTTCTTTTGATTTTGTGTACGGAATTGGAACTGCATCCAACTTCGTTTGAAGTAATTTCACACGTTTGATGACCTCATCTAATTTCACACGGAGTTCCGCATATTCAGCTTCAACAATTGCTTTATTTGCTTTGTGTGTATTACTTACTCCCGCTGTATTGTCATAAAGTTGGTATTCCACCATTCCTAAACGCGACTGAATACTTGGTGCAAACTCAAATTCATGAGCGGCACGTACACCGTCTCCATTCATTAAGATGTTGCAATCGTAAATGATCGTTTTCAATTCTTTGATTTCTTTCAAAAGCGACATATCTGTATTTGGATAAATGATCAATGCTTTTTCCATCAACTCAATTTCATCATTCGTTTCATCCATTAACCTTCCTACACCAGAAACTTTTCGATTTAATTCTGCCACTTCTGACCGAAAGGCGGCCAATTCCTGTGGATTTTTCGCTACCAAGGTTTGGTTGTTCAAAGCTTTGACTTCGAATGCGGTTTTTGAAATCAATTCCTCAACTTCACCGTTTTTCACCAAAGAAACACTAACGTAATACGTTCCCGGAGCCACCAAGAATCCATTTCCACCAGAACCAATAGGATTCGTAACGTTTGAGCGAAGGTTCCAAACAGTGCGTGATATTCCTTTTGCTGGACTACCTGACATGCGGCGAACCTCTTTTCCTGAAGCATCTGAAATGATCCAAATAATCTTGGCTGCATCTTCTAATTGTTCCTTGCGTAATTCATCAAAAGTGGGATAAACAACATCTTTTTTATCTTTCTCTAGGGCTTTTTCTTTTTCCTGACGGGTATCCTTTAAAGTTTTGTATTCTTCTTTTAAATGTAGCGTAAATACTGCACCAAACGATGGATTTTCCGAAGCCCACATATTGTGTCCTTGGAATCCTGTTCCGTCGAGACCGAGTGGATCTGCTGGCACATAAGAAAGTGCATCTTTCACAGGGAATAAATGTGCTTTTTTGTCCAAGTTCACTTTGGATAATGATCTCAATGGAGTGTAGTTGTCTAACACATAGAATCCTCGGCCAAATGTTGCCGCCACTAAATCGTTTTCACGTTTTTGAATATCCAAGTCATACACGGCGATTGTCGGCAATCCTGCTAATTTCGTCCAGTTTAATCCTCCATCATTGGTGAAAAATGCACCAAACTCCGTTCCAACGAATAATAAATTCGGATCGACGTGATCTTGCTTCAAGCAATATGAATTTCCTCTAACCGGAAGATTTGCGGTAATATTTACCCACGTTTTTCCTTTATCTGGTGAACGCAAAACATACGGTTTAAAGTCTCCTGAACGTTGTGGGTTAAATACAGCATATACTGTGTTTTCGTCATGCAAGGAAGCTGTTAACATATTCACGCGTGAATTCAAAGGAACTCCAGGAAATGTGGCATATTTACTCCAAGTTTGACCATCATTTTCCGATACTTGAATCAATCCATCATCTGTACCAACGTACAATAATCCTTTTTTCTTCGGCGACTCATCCAAGGCAACAACGTTTCCATAAATGGTTGTGGATGCATTTTTCATCACTGCATCGATGGTCCATACTTGGTCCATTACTTCGATTTCATTGCGGTCAATTTGCTGTGTTAAATCTGGTGAAATCGTTTGCCAGTCATCACCGCGATTAGTGGATTTGAATAATTTATTTGCAGCGAAATACAAGGTAGATGCATCGTGCGAGGAAACAATCAAAGGTGCGTCCCAGTTCCAACGATAGGCAGACTCTCCTTTTCCAGACATTGGTTGAATGGGAACTTTCTCACCTGAAGCTCGGTCATAACGTACAATCCACCCATATTGTGCTTGCGCATAGGTAATGTTTGGATTTGACCAATCTGTTGCGGATTCGAATCCATCACCACCATTGGTAATGAACCAATCTGAATTCAAAATTCCTGCAGCGTTATTCGTTGCAGCTGGACCTCCCATGGAATTATTATCTTGAGTTCCTCCATAAATATTGTAAAACGGAGTCGCATTGTCCGTAACCGCTTTGTAGAATTGAATGATTGGCAAATTCGCGTAGTATTTCCATTCCTTTGCATGCGTATACGTTTCGTACAATCCACCATCACAGCCAACAAGCCAGTGGTCTGTGTTGCTTGGGTCAATCCAAATTGCATGGTTATCAACGTGTTTGTTGGTTTCACCTGTTGCTTTGAAAGTTTTCCCACCATCTTCTGTATGATGCATGTAGGTATCCATGGCGAAAACCTTGTTTTTATTGGATGGATCGCACATGATTTCTTGGTAATAATTTCCACTTGTATTGAAATCACTTTGTTTGCTCCAATTTTCTCCTTTATTTGTTGAACGGTAAACTCCCGCCTTTCCATAACGCGCCTCAACTATGGCATAAACATAGTTTGGATCAACCGGTGAAACAGCAAGTCCAACACGTCCCATGTCTCCTTTTGGCAATCCTGCATTGATTGGATTCCAAGTTAATCCTCCATCTGTTGACTTATATAAAGTTGATTCTGGTCCACCTCCGATATACGTCCACTCATGACGTCTGCGTTGGTGAGCTGAAGCATATAGAATGTTTGGATTCGATGGATCGATGGCAATTTCTGAAATTCCCGTGTTATCGGAAACAAACAAGGTTCTTGTCCACGTTTTTCCGCCATCAGTAGTTTTGTACACTCCACGTTCACCACCACTGCTCCAAAGTGGACCGTAAGCAGCTACCCAAACGGTATTTTCATCTGTTGGATGAATAATAATGTTTCCGATGTGCTCAGAAGTTTTCAATCCCATATTGGTGAACGATTTTCCGCCATCTAAGGACTTATACACTCCTTCACCATAAGCTACAGAACGTTGATTATTGTTTTCACCTGTTCCAACCCAAACGGTATTTGGATTCGACGGTGCAAGTTCAACACAAGCAATCGAATAGGAACCGTACCCATCAAATATGGGCGAAAAGGTAATTCCATGGTTGTTGGTTGTCCAAACACCACCGCATGCCGCAGCGACGTACCACATGTCTTTATTTGTTGGATTAACCGCAATGTCAATCACACGTCCAGAGGTTAAGGCTGGCCCAACCATTCGGAAAGATAATGCACTTACTGTTCCTGCATCAAAAGGTGGTTTTACCACTTCCGCAGTTGTAGATTTTTTTTGAGCAAAAACAGCAATGGTGGAAAGTAATCCAAAGAATAGAATCGTTTTTTTCATAGGAACTTAATTCGAATTTGAGGCTTAAAATTACAACAATTCTGACAAATGTACGCGTTACCATTTATGCCAAATACAGTCCAAATTTTAGATAACTTGAAATTTCGTAACTTAGCGTTCCGTTTGACAAAGAAATGTCCATGCAACTTACTTGGGTCTTTTTTAGTCTAGGCACTGACAAATTGAGCAATACTACGCATATGAAAAACCTATTATTTATCTTCTGTTTATTCATCAGTCAATCTTTTTTCGCACAAGTGATTACGGATTCACCGTTGTATCAAAAACTAAAAGGCTCAGGTCAATTAGGTCAAGTTGTTACGGCTCCAAATCACACGATTGGGAATCCAACAGGTAAACCCAACGTGAAGCCATCTTCGAACAACAAAGCAAATGCGTGTGATTGTTACATCGAGCCTGATTCCACGTACATTTTAGCCATGCAACCGAACGATGATGGATCAACGGGTTTAATTCCCATTCCATTTAACTTCAATTTATACGGACAAACGTTCAACTCGATTTACATCAACAACAACGGAAATATTACTTTCAATGGTCCACTTTCTACTTTTAGTGCAACAGCCTTTCCTTCTACAGGAAATGCCATTGTTGCTCCGTTTTGGGCAGATGTTGATACACGTAACGGAAACGGTCAAGTTGTTTATAAAATCACCCCAACTGCTGTTTACATCAACTGGGAAGATGTTGGATATTACTCCATGATGGGAGACAAATTAAATACCTTTCAGCTGATCATTACAAATGGTTCCGACCCAGTAATTGACCAAGGAAATGTAGCGTTTTGTTACCAAGACATGCAGTGGACAACAGGAGCTGCTTCTCAAGGCGTGAATGGTTTTTACGGGATTCCAGCAACTTGTGGAGCGAACAAAGGAGATGGTGTTGCATACTTTTTAATTTCGCGTTTTGACCACCCAGGTGTAGATTTTGATGGCGCATTAGGGAATCCAGATGGAATCAGTTGGTTAGATTACAAAAGTTTTGCTTTTGATGCATCCAACAGTGGAAACATCCCTCCTATTCCGGAAGGAATTGCTTCTTGTGATACCTTCAAAATTTGTGCGGCTGGAGATACGGCTCAATTTGCGATCAACTTCCTTTCTCCTGAAGCTACCCAGACTACCACTATGACCTACACCAATGGTGGACTTTCAACCTTAACGCAGGTAGCAAATATCTCCGGAAATACAGGATCCATCATTCTTGAAGCAGTGGGAACATTGGCGACAATCGGAACCTATTCAATCACCGTAACCGCAACAGACGACGCGCTACCTGTACCTGGTGTAACGGCATTAACTTTTGTGATTGTAATTGACACCATCATTAACAACTTAGACTCCGCAGCACTAATAGGTTTAGGAACATGTGGAAATGTTGATTTAAGTGTGACCAGTGGACCTTATGACACGTATCTGTGGGATGATTTTACAATGGCGCAAACAAGTTCTGTATCATCAACTCAAATTTATGGTGTAACTGTTAGTAAAGAAGGCTGTTACAAATACATTAGTGATTCCATCATCGTCATGAATCCAGTTCCTGTAAACCTAACTGGACCCCTTACGTATTGTCCACCGGATACATCTGTCACGTTAAATGTACCAAATGAAGCTTATTATTCCTCGATAAATTGGGGTGTTTCAAATCCTACATTAAACGGCTTGTTTGATGTTGAACTTCCGATTGGTACTTACACTGTTACGTTGGTGGACTCAGCTGGACTCTGTACTACCGATACAACATTTACGATTTTCGGATCAACTGCAGCTTCCATTCTCAGTGATACACTCATTTGTTCACCAACATTACAAGTTGCGAATACGCAATCTCAGGGAGGTACATGGACAGCTAGTTCGAATCAAGTAACTTTTGACAGTGCGACAAATTTAAATCCATTAGTGACTGTAAATGCGCCAGGTACCTATGCCATTACATTTACGGATAACACGTGTAACCAAATATATACAGCAGACGTTACGTTGCCTGTAAATCCAACGATTTTCTCGAATGTCAATCAATGTAATTTAACGTACAATGTCAGTGGGACAGTCACAGATGCAGCAGGAGGAACATGGACCTACACCACGCCAAGTGGAGGATCACTTAACTTTAGTCCTTCTAACACGAGTGCAAATCCAAGCATTACCGCATCTGCGTCTGGTACGTATCAATTGACTTATACGGATAATGTGTGTAATCACACGACGAGTACAACGATTCAACTTTATACCTTACCAAGTATTGACGTTGATACCTTGGCTTGTTTTTATAATTATTACATCACAGGCACAAATTCTTCTTTAGGAGGAGTTTGGACAGCTTCAGATACGTGTTTAAACATTTCGGATCCGACGGCTGACAACCCACATTTAACAACAAACTACGCAGGAATTTACACGCTTACCTATACGGACGTTGCTTGTAACCAAACATTGACAGCTGAAATTGAATTCCCACCTTATTTGTACACTCAAGTTCTCGACACGAACATTTGTAATGGAACGAGTTTCCCATTGGAGCCACTTCAAGTGAATTCAGCAAAGGATAGCACCTTGAATAATGTATGGACCTTACAAGATACGTATGTGCCAACCCAACTTGGACTTTGGAATATTCCAAATGCTACGACTCCATTAATCATTTCACAAGCAGGAAACTATATTTTCACATTGTCCAATGAATGTTATAGCGTTTCTGATACAGCGACCATTGGAATTAAGCCATGTGACTTAGTTGCACCGAACATTGTATCACTTTCTTCAACTACTGGTAACAACCAATTCTATGTTCAATATTCTGGATTAGAATCGTTCTATTGTACGATTTTAAATCGTTGGGGAAATGTCATTTATGAATACGATGATCCTGCAGGCGGATGGAATGGAAAAACCAAAAACGGTGACGTTGTTTCTGAAGGAACCTATTTTTACCGCATTGATGCGAAGTTTGAAGGATCTGAACCTGTTGTAAAACATGGATTTATTGAGTTAAAATATTAAGAACACGTTAACTAACGTATTGATAGATTTAAGGACAAAAAGGCCCAATTCAGTTCTAATAATATCCGTACCTTTGCGCCATGGCAACAGCACGCGTTACATATCTAGGAAATCTACGTACTTCATGTGAACACCTTGCATCTGGCACACAAATATTAACCGATGCACCTATTGATAACCAAGGAAAAGGCGAAGCTTTTTCTCCCACAGATTTAGTTGCCACTTCCCTTGTCTCTTGTATGATGACCATCATGGGGATTTATTGTCAAACGCATGAGATCACTTTTGAATCGTGTGAAGCAACAATTGAAAAACATATGGCTTCTAGTCCGCGTAGGATTGAAAAAATCGTTGTCAACATGGATTTGAACGGCAATAATTGGGATGAACTTACCCGTAAAAAAGTCATCATGGCTGGACGCGCTTGTCCGGTCGCAATCACACTCGAAGGAAATGTAGAACTCGAGTTTAATTATATCTAATGGAACAACAACGTACAGAAAGAAAATACCGCAAAGAACGCGAGGACATCATTTTTGGTATTCGCGCCGTTATCGAAGCAGTGAACGCTGATAAAGAATTGAATAAAATCCTCATTCAAAAAGGACTTCACAAAGAATTATTCGAAGAATTAAAATCTGCGCTACAAGGAAAAAATTACTTCCTACAGTTTGTTCCTGTTCAAAAGTTAGATACACTGACAGAGGGCAATCACCAAGGAGTAATCGCTATGATTCCACCGATTTCTTACCAGGAAATTGAACCATTGGTCGATGCACTTTTAGAAAATGATGAGAAACCATTCATTGTTGTTTTAGATAGAATTACAGACGTTCGAAATTTTGGCGCAATTGCCCGAACGGCAGAATGTCAAGGAGCACATGCTATTTTAATTCCATCTAAAGGATCTGCTTTAGCAACATCCGATGCCATGAAAGCTTCTGCTGGAGCCTTAAACCGTATTCCAATTTGTAAAACAAATGATTTAAAAAACACCTTGTTTTACTTACAGCAATCTGGACTTCGCATCATCGCGTGTACAGAAAAAGGAAATGTTCCGTTGTACGAAACGAATCTTCGTGGTTCAGTTGCAGTGATCATGGGTTCAGAAGAAAGTGGAATTACCTCCGATTTATTGAACATGGCTGACATCAAAGCACGTATTCCAATGAAAGGGGAAATTGCTTCATTGAATGTTGGTGTTGCCGCGGGAATGATTTTCTACGAGCGTACGAGACAAGAAATTCGCGGCTAATTAACGCATTAAACGAATGATCATTTCTGGTAAATGAGCTAGGTCGGTGATCATCCAATCATAATTGTATTTATTCTTTCCAATTGGATCGAAGTGAATCGCGTGCATGCCAACTTGAAGAGCGCCAGCGACATCGATTCTGTAATCGTCACCAATCATCAGTGAGTCTGCCGCTTTGGTTCCTGCTTCTTTCATCGCGTAGTGAAAAATGGCTGGGTCAGGTTTGTTTTTACCGATAAACTCGGAGCAAACAATAACGTCAAAGAACGTATGCATTCCGCAATTTTCTAACTTAATGAACTGTACTTCTTGGAATCCATTCGTGATAATGTGAAGTGAGAATCCCATCGATTTTAGTTCCTTCAAGGTCTCGATAGCATTTGGAAAAAGTCCGGTTTGACGCGGCGAAATTTCCACGTAAGCATCCCCAACGCGACGTACTAAAGACTCATCGCGAATTTTAAATTTCTGAAAAGTTGCACGAAAGCGTTCATAACGAAGCTCCTCTTTTTTGATTTTCCCTCGTCCATACAACTTCCATAAATGAGCATTTTGACGTTCGTATGCTTTATGGAAACGCTCAAAAGATTCTACCTGTGGAATCAGATTTTCCTCTTGGATAATGTGACGAAGTGCTGCTTCAGAATTTCGATCAAAGTCCCAAAGCGTACGGTCTAAATCAAAAAATATATGTTTGTTAGAATACAAAATAAACGATAATTGAGGTGAGGCTTGCGTTGACTACAAAACCAAGAACGATCAAAGGGAACGTCTCCCAACGCTTTCCATAAAACTTCGCTACGACCATACTTCCAATTGGAACAGAAAGAAAGAAAGGTGCGAAAAAACAAATTCCCACTTGTCCGAATTTCATTTTAATGCGGATCACCATCTTATTCATTCGTGTAAATTTTCTTTTCACTTTTGGCGGTATTCCTTGAGACTCTAACAACACTTGTTTTTTTTGAGCCCTCTTTTTCATGTAAAGCAAAATGGCGTCACTTGCAAAATAACACACCAATGCGCAAGTTGTAGCACCAGCAAAGGATGCAAGTGCTGTTTCAAAAAATGTCATCCCTAACCTAGGTCCAGGTACCGTTGAAACGGAAAACTTGACCATAGCTAAAAAATAAATACTCCAAAAACCTGTCCAATTCATCTTTATAATTTTATTCCATATGCTAAATCACCAGCATCCCCTAAACCAGGAACGATGTACGATTGCGCGGTTAATTCTTGATCGATTGCTCCTACCCAAATTTCTGTGTTCGTCGGGAAATTGGCTTTAATAAGCGCCAAAGCATCAGGTGTTGCAATAGCAGAAACAATATGTATTTGGGTTGGATTACCCATTTTCCGTAAAGCTTTATATACGGCCAACATTGAACTACCAGTCGCCAGCATTGGATCACTTATAATCCAAACGCGTTTATCTAAAGTTGGTGCAGCAAGGTATTCAACATGGATATCAAATTCCTCCGCTGTTGAATGTTTTCGGTAGGCAGAAATAAATGCACTATCCGCCCGATCAAAAATGCGCAACAAACCACTGTGCATGGAAAGACCTGCTCGTAAAATAGTTGCAAGTACGGGAGTTTCTGAAGGAACATCCGTCTGTGAAATACCGAGAGGTGTTTGCGTTTCCAAGGTTCTTGATTCCAGTTTTTTAGAAAGCTCGTAACCCAAAATTTCCGCTATTCGTTCCATATTCAAACGAAAACGAACAGGGTCTTTCTGAATTTCCACATCCCTAATTTCACTCATGAAGCGATTAAAAATGGATGCTTGTAGTGAATTGTTATGAATCATAATCCGTTCATTTCATGGTTAAGTGAAACTCGATTTTCCAAACGAGTGAATATCAATTTTGTTCATTCATACATTCCATGCTCGCATTATACCAATCCATTTGTTTGGATTCTGACAAGGAGGAAACAGTCTCTTCGCACGCTGCAGATAAATCAGCATCCTGATCTTGGCTGTTTTTCATTAAATTTCTGCCACATTCGCAAGCAGTTGGTTCTTTTGCACAAGCAAAGAGAATGAGAACGGAAGCGCATAAACTGAATAATCTTTTCATACCATGAAAGTACAAAAACCAAAGTGAATAGTACTTATTAAAACTTCATTAATTTTTGTATTTTCGCACTGCATGAATAGGTTCATCAAACTTCTTTTTATATCCTCTTGTTTACTAGTGACTTCTGTTAGCTGGGGACATCAATACTTTTTTGCTTTCGCGGAAATTGAGTACAACGAGATGGGACAAAAATTCGAAGGATCCGTTGTTGCAACGGCACATGATTTAGAGTTAAGCCTCATGAATTCTTTCGGACTTCAAACGAAACTTGAGAAGTTAACGCCTGAATCAGCTGAAGTAAAAATCATTGAAGCGTACCTCAATAAATATTTAACCCTGCGCTATGGCTGTAGCTTTGATTCAAATGCAGTGGATGCATATTGTTCTGCTTCTTGGACCATTGAGTCCTTTCAAATCATGAAAAACGGCACAGTTGAACTGTATTTTACCTCCGCTGCAAAACATGTCTACACCTTAATCCAAGTGGACTTTCGATTTTTAATGGATGCATTTCCAGATCAACAAAACAAATTAACCTTTATTTACCGTGAAGATCGTGAAACACAGAGTTTCACGAAAACACAAGCCACACACTATTTTGCTTTGAAACCATGAAAACTAAACTTGTATCCTCCCTACTGCTGTTCTTAAGCTTCCAAGTTTCTGCGCAGAAAAAGTTCGCTCAATTGGACCAGGAATTACCGACGCCAAATGAATACCATACGGCATCTGGAGCTCCGGGACACCATTACTATCAGCAGAAAGCAGATTACAAAATGAATTTAGTGATTGATGATGCGACGCAAAAATTAAGTGGCTTTGAAACGATAACTTACACCAATAACTCACCTGATCGTTTGGATTATTTATGGTTACAATTGGACCAAAACATCTACGATGAAAACTCCGATACCAAATTAATCGAAGTGGAGAAAATGGAGGACTTTAAGTCCATGGGAGATCTTCGCAAGCGTGATTTTAAATACGATGGTGGATTTAAAATTGAGCAAATCACCAATACCTCTGGACAGAAACTTAGTTACTTCATCAATAAAACGATGTTGCGTATTGATTTGGAAAAACCGTTGATGCCCAATTCAAGCATTACGTTTCAAGTGAAATGGTGGTACAATATCAATGACCGCATGCAAGTAGGTGGACGTTCAGGATATGAATACTTCGAAAAGGACCAAAATTATTTGTACACAATCGCACAGTTTTTCCCAAGAATGTGTGTCTACAACGATGTAACAGGTTGGCAAAACAAGCAATTTTTAGGACGAGGTGAATTCACGTTGCCATTTGGAGATTATGAAGTGAATATAACGGTTCCTGCTGATCACGTCGTGGCAGCGACAGGTGAATGTCAAAATTACGGAAGCATTCTAACAGCTGATCAAAAGAAACGTTTAGAGCAAGCGCGTAAATCAGATGTTCCTGTTATCATCGTGACACAGTCGGAAGCAGAAAAAGCAGAGTCAGACAAATCTAAACAAACCAAAACGTGGACGTATAAAGCAACAAACGTTCGTGACTTCGCCTTTGCAACATCACGCAAGTTTATTTGGGACGCACAGAACATGCCGGTGAATGGAAAGAATGTACTTTGCATGTCCTATTATCCAAAAGAAGGAAATCCACTTTGGGAGCGCTATTCAACAAAATTAGTGGCACATACCATCAAAACCTATTCTAAATTCACGGTTGATTATCCTTATCCAGTAGCAATTTCCGTACACAGCAAATGGATTGGCATGGAATACCCGATGATTTGTTTCAACGGTGGACGTCCAGAAGCTGATGGAACGTATACAGAAGGAGAGAAATACGGCATGTGGGGAGTGATCATTCACGAAGTTGGACACAATTTCTTCCCGATGATTATCAATTCAGATGAACGTCAGTGGACATGGATGGATGAAGGATTGAATACCTTCGTTCAATATTTAACAGAACAAGAATGGGAACGTGGATATCCATCTCGTCGTGGTCCAGCATATATGATGGCAGATTACATGCGTGGTGATAAAAGTACGATTTCACCCATCATGACAAATTCTGAATCCATTATGCAATTTGGAAACAATGCTTATGGCAAACCAGCTACTGCCTTAAATATTTTACGCGAAACGGTCATGGGACGCGAATTATTCGATTATGCCTTCAAAACGTATTGCGAACGTTGGAAATTCAAACATCCTACTCCGGCAGATTTCTTCCGAACGATGGAAGATGCTTCAGCCGTTGACTTAGATTGGTTCTGGAGAGGTTGGTTTTACGGAACAGACAATGTGGATATCACCATCGACGATGTGAAGTGGTTTCAATTGAACACCATGAATCCAACAATTGAGAAAGGAATTAAGGAAGAGCAAAATGCACAAAAAGATCCATTTATTGGTGATACGCGCAACAAAACGAGCATTAGCGAAACGGTGAATGAAAAAGATCCGAACATCGATGATTTTTATGGAAAAAGAAACAT
>CAIRMS010000343.1 GCA_903879765.1 uncultured Flavobacteriales bacterium | reverse complement strand
GAAAGCTTTCAAAGCGATTCTAAAATGAATCTTTCTTTGGGCTTGGGTGTGATAGATGATTGGAAATGGAATGAGCAATGGACCTTTCATTCTGGAATTTCTTGTTTTAACTTGAACCGACCAAATCAAGGGTTTTACAATGAAGTGGTCCTCCGAGATGTTCGATGGAATATTTTCACAAAAGCAAGTTATTTCTTAAATACAGATTGGACTATTCAACCAAGTTTTCAATGGAGTAAACAAGGGGCATATCAAGAATTGATGCTGGGTGGATTAGCACGTTATGTATTTTCAAATCGCGATAAGGTTCAGTTTTATGGTGGGCTTTGGTGGAGAAATCGGGATGCTGTTGCACTAAATTTGGCTTACGAAAAAGGTCCTATGTATGTTGGGGCAAGTTATGACATTAATTATTCTAAGTTAGTCCCCGCTAGCAATGCAAGGGGTGGTTTTGAACTTTCCTTCAAATATGTCATTAGTCGATTTAAACCAAAACAAATCATTCACCGCGTATGTCCAGATTTTATCTAATCGGTTTTATCTTCATACCTCTATTTAGTTTGGGTCAAGTCAAATTAAAAGACGCCTTGGCGTTTGGTGATAAACAATTTCAAAAAGGCGACTACTATTACGCGCTCGATTATTACCACCAAGCATTAAAACTGGACCCGGAAAACATCGAATTAGTCTGGAAAATTGCTGAAACGAATCGCGCATACAAAGATTATGTTCAAGCAGAGAAATTCTACGCCATCGTTTATTCCAAAGATGAAGATGCCGAAAGATTTCCGGATGCCATACTTTATTTTTCTCTGATGCAAAAACAGAATGGTAAATACAAAGAAGCACTTGAACACTTTAAAACAGCCAAAAAATTATTCTCAGAAGACAAAACTAGTTTCCGCTATAAAAAAGCATTGCAGGAAGTTGAATCTACAAACTGGGCCATGAAACAATGGAAACTTGGTCCTGATTTAGGAATTCAACTAGATGCATTAACCGAAAATATTAATTCTTTTGATGCCGAATTCGGACATACAGTACTGAACGGGAAATTGTATTTTTCATCCCTTAAGGCTGATTCTACCGACGAAGAGTTGCAGGAAGTTTACTCGAAAAATTACCATACGTCACT
Organism: uncultured Flavobacteriales bacterium; assembly: GCA_903879765.1. GTDB lineage: Bacteria > Bacteroidota > Bacteroidia > Flavobacteriales_D > Crocinitomicaceae > UBA952. The sequence goes on along the minus strand of CAIRMS010000343.1, from coordinate 6,700 downwards.
TTACGAAGTATCACTTCAAAATAAGGACAGTGTAGCGGAGAAATTAAATGAATTGATTCCTCTTGGACGCAGCATTGGAAACAGTAGTTTTACAAATGAACAAAGCATCTATTATAGCGTCTGCACAGATCAAGATTTTAATTATTCATGTGCGATTGTCTTTAGCAAGAAATTGGCTAACGGACAATGGGCTCCTTTGGATTCACTAAATGCCCTTGTAAACGAACCAGGTGCAAACAACACCATGCCACACTTCACAAAATTAGACGGAAAGGACGTGCTTTTTTTCTCTTCTAATCGAAATGGAACAAAAGGAGCTATGGATATTTGGTATGCCGTTATTGGGAAAGATGGGAACCCCATTTCAGTGACGAATGTCTCACCGATAAATTCGCTTGAAAATGAAATTTCGCCATGGTATGATACAATCGAAAAACGCTTGTTTTTCTCATCGAGTTGGCACCAAGGATTCGGAGGTCAAGATGTATTTTATAGTAATTACAAAGATGGTGTATTCGGAATGTCCATCAATGCTGGTCTACCAGTAAATAGTCCGGCTGCTGATCAATATTATTTCCAATCTGGTGACTCCACTTTTGTATCCTCCAATCGTCTTGGAAGTTTGTATGCGAAGAATCCAACTTGTTGCAGCGATATTTATATAGCGGAAATACCTAGACGAAAACCGTTGAAATCGAATAAAGAACAAGAAACATTCACAGAAATCGTGAAATTACCGATTCAACTTTATTTTGAAAATGATCAACCTGATGCGAATACAAGTTCTGATGTTACTGAATTAAGTTACACCGATTCTTACCGTAAATATGAAGCGAAATTCGAGGAGTATAAAACGAAAGTTGGTTTGCAACGAGATGCTTTACAGGCCGAAAAGGCAACGAATGAGTTGAGTACATTTTTTAATGAAGAAGTGAAAAAGGGGTATGACGACCTTAATCGTTTTACTGATCAAGTATGGAACGAATTACAAAAAGGCAACCAAGTTCAATTAATGGTTCAAGGATTCGCGAGTCCGTTGGCGAAGACTGATTACAATGTGCATTTGACAAAGCGTCGTATTCATTCCTTAAAGAATTACTTTGAAGAAATCCAACAAGGACGCTTTGGGTCTTATATGTCAGGTGACCATCCTCTGCTGGAGTTCATTGAAGTTCCAATGGGAGAGAATAAGGCGAATAAAGATACAAGTGACGATTTTTACGATCAGAAAAACTCGGTATATTCTAAAGCCGCATCGCAAGAAAGACGAATCGAAATCATTGAATTACGAATTAAACAGTAAGTGGAGGAAAGCAAACAAAATTCTAGGGTTCAATTCATTGATTTCGGAAGAAGCATTGCGATTTGTATGATGTTACAGGGGCATTTCATTTCCATGAGTTATAGCAACTATGACTTTTACATGGCAGAAATTTTCAAAGATGGACATTCAAGCAGCATTCTTTTTAATGTTTGGGGTTTCATGCGAGGATTAACTGCTCCACTTTTTTTCACAATATCAGGGACCGTTTTTAGTTTCTTATTGCACTTGCAATTAAAAAAAAATGAAACGAAGCATTTTTGGCAATTGAACCGTGTCAAAAAAGGACTAAAACGGGGATTGATGCTTTTACTCATCGGATATTTAATTCAAATTAACTTTAAATACCTTTCATATTATCTTCAAGGAAATGTAAACCCGCATTTCTTTACATTTCATGTCCTTCAGTGTATTGGCTTGAGTATTCTAGCCTTTATTATCGTGACTTATATTGGACTAAAACTAAAGTTCGCACATTATTGGTTTTATGCGTTTGTTGGGATAAGCCTATTCACAGGAACTTTCTTTGTTCGTTCAATAGATGGTTATTTACCTAGACACTTTCCAGAGATGATTCAAAATATGATTCAAGGACCAGAGACAGAATTCTCCATTTTTCCCTGGATGGGATTTGTCTTTATGGGAGGTGCTTTAGGCTCCCTACTTGCGCGCTTTTCCATTCATGAGGACAAAAGACGTTTAATGAAATTCACTGTGGTCTTTGCTCTAATTAGTTTTGCTTTAGGATGGATATTGACTTTGCTTTCATGGTATACACCTCAATTCCAACATTCAACACACCCTCAAAATTTATGGTATTTTGATCGTTTAGGATTTGTGTTTATTCTTTTCACCTTGTTTATTCCACTAGCAGAGTGGAAAACCGCAAAGAATCCGTTATTTATCGGAATGGGACAAAATACCTTCTTCGTATATGTTGCGCACGCCATTTTATTATATGGTGCATTTATTGGATATAGTTTAAGGGATCTTTTACAAGCAAGGTTATCTGGATTCAGTGCTTTTATTGGCGCCATTGTATTTCTTGTATTTTTTGCTTTCCTGGTAAAATATTTACCGAACATTAGCACATTCTTTCGTAACTTTCGAACGAAATTAACATCATGAGTCAAGCCATTACAACGGAAAATAACACCTCCAAACAACGTCTTTATTTTATTGATATTGCCCGTTCAATTGCTATCTTACTAATGCTTGAAGGTCATTTTGTTCATGATAGTTTGGCGCTCGATTTAAGAGATGAGGGTAATTCTATCTATTACTATTGGAAGTTTATTAGAGGATTTACGTCTCCCGTGTTTTTAACAGTTACCGGAATTGTTTTCACTTATCTGTTATTGGGAAATGATCAAACGCCCTTTTGGAAGAATTTACGCGTGCGAAAAGGACTTAAGCGGGTGGTAGAACTTCTTTTTTGGGGATATCTCTTGCAGTACTACGCATTTCACGTACTGCAGTGTATCGGCGTTGGTATTTTGACCATCATATCAATTTATGGTATATCACGATTGATTAAAGTTATTCCGTTATGGATATACTATGCGATTGCCGGCATTCTACTTTTCTCGAGTTATTTATACTTCGGACTATTACCAGAAGGTGAATTCTGGCCTAAAAATGCACCTGCATTTTTACAAAACATTTTTCACGGAAAACATTCTTTGTTCCCCTTAACACCGCATATGGGTTACACAATGTTTGGTGCGATGATAGGAGTTATTTTATATCATGCAAAAGACAAGGTGAAGACACCTAGTTTCATGATAAGTGGATTTTTGATTGGATTATTCTTGTACCTGTTTATCAAGAAATGTCTGCTATTCATTAGTGAAGCTGCACTATTTCAAGACTCGCCGATCTACAGAATGGATTGGTTATTTGAAAAATTAGGAATGGTTTTTATGATATTGTCTATTTTATTGGCACTTGAAACATATGTTTTAAAAATCAAAAAAACCAACCTCTTTTTAAAGGTAGGTCAAAGTACACTAAGTATTTATATTATACACATGATTGTACTTTACGGTAGTCTTACAGGAAGAGGATTAACCCATTACTTTCACGAAAGATTGAATGCCTATCAAATCGTTCCTTATACATTGATCTTCGTACTTACGTTTGTCGTTTTTGCTTACTTTCTTGATCAAATAAGAGCTAGTTTAAGCTTTGTTTTGACCCCACTAAAGAAACTGACCAACCGACTTTTCTATATATTCGATTAACTTAGAAAACCACTTTTTTCTTTAGAACTCTTTCTCCGCAAGTATCTTGAATGGTAACTGTAATCGTATACGTTCCAACTTTTGAGTAATAATGCTGTGTTTGAAATAAGTTAGATGTTTTTCCATCCCCGAAATTCCAAACAATGCTTTTTGCCTTTGGGAAATTCGCGGAACAATCCACTTTAAATTTACCGTCCTTACTTGAAGATTTTACATTGACCATATTTCGATTCAATAAATAACGGGTCATATTTTGATCAACAATAGTAAATGAGGTGTTTTGAATATACTTTGCTTTTTCGGGACTTATTCCATCTGTAAAGGAAGTATTAGGGTTTTGTTTAAATATTGCAGCATAGAAGCTACAAGCGGCTAAATAAGACCCGTCTTTCGATGGGTGTTGCTTATCTTCTTGATACAATTGAATAGATAAATTATTTTCCTTCACTGTTTCCCAAACTTTTCCCACTGGAACAATCGGTAAATCAAATAGCTTTGACAAGTACAAATAACCTTGATGAATGTGGTCGCTCATGACTTGATAGGACCAATTAATAGAATCCTCAGGAAAGCCCTGTTCATATCCCCAGGTTTCATACAATAAAATGGTTGCGCAGGGATTTCGCTGATAGATACTATCTGTAATTCTCTTCACATAAGGAACTACCATACTATCAATAGTAGCTATTTCCGTAGATAACTCGCGACTAAATCCTTGAAGAACGACATAATCCCATTTTTCGCGGCGAATATCTTGATATAAATCCATTCGTTCGCTATGCATTTGAAACGTATGACTGGACTTTGCACTCATATGAACATCGACATTGACATTCTTAGAGTTCGCTAAATCTTTGAATAGTTTCGGCATGTTATTGTAATGAGTATAGCTGTTTCCTATAAACAAAACACGCATCGGTTGACACCAGTTAACGGTGCTTGCTAGAATGAAAACAAAAAATACGATGTATTTTCTCATAGTCGCGTATTAAGACAACTTTAACTTTTCCGCTATTTTTGATAATTCCTCTGAACTTAACGTTAATTTTTCGCGATTAAAATTCATATCATCCATTTGATTTAATGGGATCAAGTGAATGTGAGCATGAGGAACTTCTAGTCCAATAATCGCCACACCGATTCGTTTACAAACGATATGCTTCTTTAATTGAATGGCAACTTTTTTTGCGAATAATTGTAAACCAACAAAAGATTCATCTTCTAAATCGAATATATAATCTTTCTCTGTTTTTGGAATAACCAAGGTATGGCCTTTTACAAGTGGATTCACATCCAAAAAAGCCAGATAATTTTCATCTTCGGCTATTTTATAACAAGGGATTTCCCCTTGAACGATGCGTGTAAAAATGGAAGCCATTAACGTGAAATTGAAATAACTTCAAAATTCATTATTCCACCTGGAGTTTGAATTTCTGCAATTTCCCCCACCTTTTTGCCCAAAAGTCCTTTCCCTATTGGAGATTCGATTGAAATCTTACGCAATTTAATATCTGCCTCATTTTCGGCAACAAGTGTGTACTCTATTTCCATTCCATTCGTTTGATTTTTTATCAAAACTTTGGATAGAATAAACACTTTGCTATTGTCCATGTGCGTTTCATCGATTAAGCGAGCATTGGAGATAATTGTTTCCATTTTTGAGATTTTCATCTCAAGAATACCTTGCGCTTCTTTTGCCGCATCATACTCAGCGTTTTCCGATAAATCTCCTTTATCTCTTGCTTCAGCGATTTGTTCAGAAATCGAAGGACGCTGAACGGTTTTCAAATGATAAAGTTCATCCTTTAGTTTTTGTAATCCTTCAGGAGTATAGTAATTTAATTGTGACATGTGATAAAGTATTAAACGCAACAAGAGAGCCCATTGGACTCTCTTGAACGTTTACAAAAGTAACTAAATTATTTTAAACTAATCGTTGCTCCTACTGTATGGATAATTCCGAACACACCTGCAAAACGAGTAGTGTATTCAAATCCTAGGGCACTTTTATTTTTTCCTACTAACGCATCGATTGAAAATCCAGCTGTTGGACCCACTAATGCATTTGAACGATTTTCAGCATTTAAAATTCCGGATTCATAACAATAACCAGCACGGAAATTGAATGCCATATTCTCATTTGAAATACCATAATCCAAACCTAATCGGAACTGATCTTTCATGAAAGAATTCGCAGTGAAAGCTGCTGCAATGACCAACTTGTTACTTTCATTGAAGATTACATCATATGAACCACCAATTCCAAGTAAAGAAGGTAATTCATACGTAGCTGAACGTTCTTCAAGAGAAGCAATGAATCCACTTGAAACATATGACGCTTGTTGCGCAAGTCCATCACCTCTAAAACGCATCACTGGCCCGATGTTTTTCAAGGTAATTCCAAATTTAATTTGATCTTGCTCACCTGATACATAACGAATACCCGCATCTATGGCGATACCATTTGATCTTAAGTTAGAAATGCTCTCAGACACTACTTTAAAGTTAATCCCACCATAAATACTTGATGAAAATTCTTTCGCATATCCTACATTAAAGATATTTGCACGCGGTGAGAAAAAACCGATATTCCCTTCAGGATTGGCAACAGTTGTAATCGGAATATCTCCAAAATTCATAGACTGAACACTAATTGAAAAAACTTCAGAGTCTGAAATTCGTTGAGCAATTCCAGCAGAGTTAAAACCAATTGAAGCTGTTCCCATCCAATTTGAATAGTTAAACTTAATTTGGGTCTTTTCCGTGAACGCCAAACCGGCAATATTCGTAAAGGTTGCTTCCAAACCATTCGTATTGGCAATTCCTGCATCTGCAAAACCTGCACTACGCGACCAAGGATTCACTAATAAGTGAGATGCCCCAGCAGAACCAACACGGTCTTCATTCCCTGCTTTTAAAAAGAAAGAACTTCCGATACAAATTCCTAGTACTATTTTTTTTACATCCATTTTCATCTTGTTGTAATAAAAGCTTATTAAATACCTTGTAAATCCACTTGACGCATACCACCGAAGAACTTAATTACTCGCTCTCCTACTCCCGGTACTTCCACATGGATTAAATAAACACCTCCTGCACCTTCACGTCATTTATTACGAATGTTTGGTGGTCCACT
>CAIRMS010000342.1 GCA_903879765.1 uncultured Flavobacteriales bacterium | reverse complement strand
TTGATTAAAGAAGAAGCCAATAATTTCAAGCGAGAAAATAGAAAACAAAACGCAGATCAAAGAACGAGTGCGTAGAGCTATCAACTTTTAGTTTTCGGATTTCCATTAAGAAATGTGCTCTAGAATCACCATGAAAAAAAATCCCTCAACTATACGATAGCTGAGGGATTTTACTTTTATCCACAAAAGTGATCATTCATAAATGAATATTTTCTCCTTCGAGCCATCGCTAAAAGTGTAGATTAAGATCTTATTTGCTTGAACAACTGTCTCTCTACCCATAAGATTTGAAACCCTAATTAGTTGTTTTGTATCTCCCGAAAGTTCATCGATTCCTGAGAACGCTAAACTCACCGAAGAAGTCATAACAATTGTGTGGATGGTTGAACTCTTCTGAAAACAATATAAGATGAATTGTAATTCATTACACCCCATCGCTAATCCTGGATAATAAACCGCATAATTCTGCATTGACATACCAGTTGAATCAAGCACTGACCAAATAACCAATAAACTATCCATTGGATTTGTCGGATAAGTAATTAAACTGATAAATGCCGTATCAACTGAACTAAAGTCCAAGAAACAATCCTCTAACATAGCGGTTGATGTACCTATACTTGGTGAACATCCTGAACCACCATTGATGATTAGTGTGTCTCCCGTTAACTGTGATGCATCCAATACATCTATCCATGTAACATCCTGACAACCATTTGCATCTGTAACCTCACAATAATAAATTCCAGGACATAAGTTTGTAAGCGTATTTGTTGTGAGTGTTCCAATACCTATCCAGTTATAAGAAATGGGTGCCATGCCATTGATTACTGTAACCGTGGCGGTGCCATCACAAGTAATCGAATCAAGTGAATTCGTAGTGGACATAATTAATTGATATCCTAGACATGGCGAAACCACTCCCTCTAAAATGGTAAAATATAATGTTTCCTGAAATCCACTTGTTGAGGAATAAGTAACTGAATAGTTACCTGCACATAACAACGCAGAAGGGAAAGCTGAAGGTATTACAGATGGTAATTGTGCGATTTCCTGCCAGATGATTGACATAGTATCCATGTTTGTGCAATCTAATGTTGCAATTCCATCACACATATTAGGGCCAGAAGTGTTTGTGGTAAACACTTGTGCTTGTGAGAACACATTTAAAGAAATAACACTGAAAAGTGTTAAGAATAATCGTTTTAGTTTGTTCATGGTTTACGGTTTTAATAGTTTCACTAATGACTATTTTCTAGAACGTAAACATTCAACGAATGAGGTGTGAGCATTTGAACAAGTTGCTTCTATATGCGAAAAAGGAACGGAGTTTAAGAAAACTCCAAGAAGTTCTTGAAATAAACCTATTTTTGCACCAAAATTCACAAATCACAATTACGCATGGCATTTGAACATAAACTAGAAGTACTCAAGTCAATCGAACCCGATGTACATGCGTTTATTGCCGATAAAATGAATCTTCCAGAAGAATGCTGGCAACCAACGGATTTTGTTCCGAATGCGGCAGATGCTGATTTTTCAGACCAAGTGCGTGCCCTTCAAGAAAGCATCGCGCAGGTTCCTGATACAGTTATGGTTTCACTTGTTGGAAACATGATTACCGAAGAAGCACTTCCAAGCTATCAAACGTTTTTCAATTTGTTGGAAGGTGTCAATGTCGAACGCAACGTAGCTAGTACAGGTGCATGGGCACGTTGGTCGCGTTTGTGGACTGCTGAAGAAAATCGTCACGGAGATTTGTTGAATAGATACTTGTACCTAAGTGGACGCGTAGATATGCGCGAAGTAGAAACGACGATTCAACGTTTGATTCACAATGGAATCGATTTACAAACAGCTGCAGATCCATACAACGGTTTGATTTACACGTCATTCCAAGAACGCGCAACAAAAATATCTCACGTAAATACCGGGAAAATCGCCTTTAAGTCAGGAGATAAATTACTCGCGAGAATATGCAATACCATCGCTGGAGAAGAAGCCTTACACGAAAAAGCCTACAAGTTTTTTATGAGTAAAGTATTCGAATCCGATCCAAATGGTGCATTAGCTGCTTTCGTTCAAATGATGAAGAAGAAAATTGTCATGCCGGCTTCTTTAATGGACTTTGGAACAGACAAAAAACAATACGTAAACTACGCATCCATTACTCAAAAAATTGGCGTGTATACAAGTCATGACTACGCGAACATCATCGATCACTTGGTGAAATTCTGGTCAATCGATAAACTCAAAGGACTCAGCGATGAAGGAAACAAAGCGCAAGATTTCCTATCATCTCTTTCTGAGCGTTACTTCAAGTTAGCTGAACGACTTCAGGAAACTACTGAAGTTCAATTGATTTGGTTGAATAAAGGGAAGTTGGCGCTTTAAAAGCGATATACAATTGCGTTGATATTCATACCGGCACCAACAGAGGCCATCATTACGCAATCACCAGGAAGAATCTCGTGACCTTCCAATTCTCCTCGTAAAATTAAATCTAACAAAGTTGGTACAGTTGCTACAGAACTATTTCCTAACAAATGAATGCTCATTGGCATGATATCAACTGGCGTTACTTGCCCATAAAGTCCATAAAAACGTTGGATAATCGCCTCATCCATTTTTTCATTTGCTTGATGCAGTAATACTTTTTTTAAGTGAGTTAACTCAACACCGCTTCTTTCTAAAGCTATTTTCATAGCTGAAGGAACGTGATTTAACGCGAATTCATAAATCTTTCTTCCTTGCATTTTAATGAAGCGGTCTTGTTCGTTTTCTTGCGTCCCAAATGACTTTGCATTGTATAAAAAATCAGCTTCTTCAAATGAAAAGGTTTGACTAGCATACCCAAGAACACCTGTCTTTTCATTCGTTGATGCACTTAATACACATGCCCCTGAGCCATCTGCGAAAATCATTGAATCTCTGTCTGACGGATCGACTACCCTTGAAAGTGTTTCCGAGCCAATCACTAAACAATTATTCGCTTGGCCGGATTGAATATATATGGAGGCCTGAATCATTGCTTCAACCCAACCTGGACATCCAAAAATAATATCGAAGGCCACACAATTATTATTTCGAATACCCAATTTGTGTTTAACACGAGTTGCAATACTCGGCATGAAATCTGAGCGATTTGATCCATACGCAACATTTCCATAATTGTGCGCAACAAAAATATAATCAAGTTCTTCTCGATTTATGCTAGAAGCTTGCAATGCACGTTCTGCAGCAATAAAGGCAATATCATCATTGTTAAGTTCCTCTCCCACATACCTTCGCTCTGAAATACCAGTTATTTTTTCAAACTTTCGAATGATTGAAGATGGATCTTCATTGATCTTTACTTGGTAATCACTGTGAAAAACATGTTCAATAAAGTCTTCGTTTCTTACCCTGATTTCAGGGATGTAACTCCCTACTCCATTAATGACTGCTCGCATTTTGAATCATTTGTGACTGCAACGGTACAGTCAACCCAATTTCAAAGTTAATAAAAAAACTATACTTAGTGTTAAAATGACATTTAGTCTGATTTTGATACGATTAGGTAAGTATTTACGGATTGAGGGTGAGAAAATATATGTTGTTTGGTCCTTTTGAATTTGGCTGAATAAAAGGAAATTAGCTTTTTTAAGCCACAATAAGTTTTTTATTCATTTATTTTCTTCGACTGCCGACTTTTGCTAAAGTATTTTCCTATGTACATACCTGTCATAGCGCAAACGCCCGTGAAAAGTGCTTGTCCAATTGGAAAACCAAATGCGATTAACACACCAAATCCGGCTAAAAAAGGAAGGACGATTTGAAGGAAGATTTTTTTCATGCGACTTATTTTTTTGTGAATATACAATTATTCAATCTCCAAACTCACATCAAAGGATAAACGTCCCGATTGTGAAGCCTTGTAATTCGTGTGCCAATAGTTGTTTAACACATACAAATAAAGTGGATTAACCGCAGCGTTTTCTCTTGACCAAACTTTGGCTCCATTCACTTTTTCTTCTTGGATTATGGAACCGACTTCAAACAAACTAAATGCAGGAGCTTGAAGGATGAGGGTGTGTTTTCCGTCGTTTAACTCGACTTGTTTGCTCACGCAAATAAATTCTTTGTTGGAGCCAGGGAGTTGACTAGAAGGATAATCCAAAGAGTGGTTTTCTGCTCCATAGTTTAATTTCCAGTTGGATTCCTTGAAGGGAAAAGCAATGTGCAAGGATTCCTTGTCGAATTCTTCGGTTTTATCTGCTTCGACATGAACAACAATGCGATTGGTGTTTTTCTTCCAACTATAGCTGACTTGGACATACTTAAAACCAAGTAAGTTGAAACTTAGTTGAAGGTACTTCTCTTTTTCGTTTTCGCGGTCTTCCAGCACTGTAATGTTTGTTGGAACAAAAAAATGTGTGGGTGAAATTCCTTTGGCGTAAATGAATTGCATGAAATCATACGGAGCAATTTCGGAAATAAGGTTTTCGTTTTCAACGAGTAACTTAGAAATACCTCCTGTACTTAGATCAACTTCAAAGTTGGTGATTTTACTTTTTTTGACGATTCGAACATTTGTCGATTCCGGATATTCATAACCAAGTTTCTTGCTCAAACGTGTGTATTGTTGTTCCGCTGAATCCAAGAAAGACTTTTTAATGCGCCATTGTTCTGTCGTGAAGAAAAGCGCTGGATCAGAAATACTGCACCAAGATCCCCAGGTATGCTCGTGAAATAAAATGATGTTTCGGTGCAATTGATAAAATTCAGCTTCATGAGCAGTGTACACGTTTTTCTTGTGTGCAAATTCATCCAAAGCAATCGTTTGCAGGGCTAATTTTCGATTCACCATCTCCTCTACCGCCGTTGAATACGCTCCATCTTCCCAATACGGACTGATTTCGCCTGTTCTCACTGGAATCTCTGCACCATAACGCTGTTCGAAGTTTTGGTAAAGCGAATCGACATTTCCAATGACTAATTTCGGTGAATCATAGCGCTCATTCCATGCATGGACAAAGGAACATAAGCTCGTATCCACTGGACCATTATCTGCGTTTTTGGTGTAACGCAATTGAACCATATCATAAGGATAATTACTGCTTTGCAGCTGGTGAACATACGCTGAAATGCGCGACTCCCATTTGCTTTCCTTTTCTCCGTCTTGGATGTTGTGAAAATACGAATATCCTTTTCCAGCGGTCCAAACTAAAAGTTTTTCGTTCGAATTCAAGCTCGGTTTCCAGTAAAACACTTGATCTCCCGTTTCTTTAATCACTCCTCCTACTCGATCGCCGTGATCAGGTAAATTCTCCACGTAATTCGGTCCAAGGGATAAATACGGAATGTGATTCCTCGAGTAATTGTTTAATCCGTCGTAAGTAATTCCAGGGATGTCCGTGATCATCGCGTTGGAAATACGAATCCCATAGGTTTTCTCTAATTGTTGTGCATATTCGACCAGCCAATTTAACTCTTCGGATTGTGAAAGTCCCGTCAGGACATTCGCGTAATTAGCTGAAAGAGAAATGTTCCCTGAACGAACATATTGAATAAACAATGTTTTTTCGTTCGGACTCGCTTCCTTCATGAAGTTCTCAACGGCCCAAAGGGATTCCACGTGCCAAACTGGTTTTTCAGGAGAATTTACCGACTGTTGAATCCACGTAATCGCTGATCGAATGTTGCGGTTTTGAATCTGTTCCACTTCCGTTTGAAGGTGTGAATAACCAATGTCGTTGTGGGAATGGTGAATGATGTGAAAGGTATAATTTTTCGTTTCTTGAACAGTCACCAACTGATGAAAGACCTGTTCTCCAATGAATATGCGAATACTGTCCGTTCCGACAAAATCCTTCGGGTAACTCGGGAAACGCAAGGAATTGTAGCCAGGTTTGATCGCCCCTTTCACATTAAAATAGGTAGATTTGATTCGGATTTCTTGCGTTTTTTCTGCGTATGGATGATCCACTCGGACAATTAATTCCCGACTCAAGGCATTCTTAAGAATTAAATTACTCGCTTCCAACTGAAATTTCCAGTCACTTCGGTGCATGAAAACCATCAACCAGTCACGACTTTGCTCATCTTTTCCCGTGAATGAAAATTCAGCTTTCTCTTTTACCCATTCCGTCGGAACTTTAATGGTTAAATACCCAAAAACATCTTTATTGATATCATATTCAATGCATTGAAGTTCGTATCCAACATCGTTTGAAATCCATGAGTCTTCGAAAAAAAGTCCGCTTCGTTTCGCTTTCGTTTCCAACACAAACAGTTCTTTTCCATTCAAGTTGATTTGAAAATGACGATCTGCTGAACTCGTTCCAGATGAGTGTCCAATTAAAAAGCGAAATTGCGTGAATGATTCTTTATGTTGAGGGATTTCTGCACGCATCGTAATCATGGAATTTCCATTGCAGCGTGTTAAAAGAGAACTGTCGGCAAATTCGTGCAAAGGTGAAAAGTACTTCAGGACTTCTCCGTTTACTTTCGTAAAATAACCATCGACCTGATTCGTTTTTTGAGCGAATAAAACGGTTGAACAGCATAGAAATAGAATCCAAGTTACTTTTTTCATGAGCAGAAACAGATTTTATCAAAGATACAATTTCCGAGTGTCTCGCTCCTATTCGAAATCCCTTATCTTTGTCAAAAAACACCATTATGCGCTTTAATTTATCTGAAATCAACGAACTCATTAAAAGTCGACGAACGATTTATCCTGAGCAATTTTCCACGCGAAAAGTGCAAAAAGATCAAATTGAATTGCTCTTAACGAATGCGCAATGGGCTCCAACACACGGAAATACGCAACCTTGGCGTTTTCATGTGTTCACCGATGGTGGACTTCAGAAACTAAGTACTTTCTTAGGTGAAACGTATTTAAAATTGACACCGAAAGAACAGCAAAACGATGCAAAATTAGCAAAGATGATGCGTCGCCCCTTAATTTCTTCTGTAGTGATTGCTGTGAGTATGAAGCGACAAGAAGAGGAGAAAATCCCTGAAATTGAAGAGATAGAAGCAGTAGCTTGCGCGATACAAAACTTGCATTTGAGTTGTACTGCCTACGGATTAGGTGGATTCTGGGCGACACCTAAAGTAATTTACAGCGAAGAGATGACTTCATTCTTAGGTTTAAGTAATCGCGATAAGTGTCTCGGTATCTTTTATGTAGGCTATCCTGAGATTGAATGGCCGCAAGCGCATCGACGTCCACTTGAATACAATACTACTTGGATTTCAGAATAAATTGAAGATAAACCATACAAGTTTTCCTATTTTTACGTTCTGTCCATATGCGTAGATTCATTCTCATCCTTTTCATCCTTCCTCTTTCTGTTTTCGCGCAGAAAGAAAATAAGTTTGGTGTTCAAAATTACTTTGGATTCCAAACTCGGATGATCATTCCCTCTGATGCCATTGGGCCCAATTCATTGACATTAACAAAAGAATCCTTCACAACCACGATTGAACAGCAAGTCGGCTATACATTTGGAGGTGTTGTTCGACTTGGATTGAGTGAATTAATATCCATTGAAACTGGACTAAATTACGTTCAACGTCGCTTTGGAATAACGATGTCTGAAACGGATACCGCTCTTACGGCATTTGGGACGATGAGTTTTATTCAATACGACATTCCTGTTTCAGCAGTCATCAATGTGAAATTGAGCAAAGAACTCTTTGCAAACGCTTCTCTTGGAATAGCACTACAAAACAAGCCTTCTAGTGTTGGAATCATCACCAATCCACGAGGAAAACATGAGTTTCTTCATCAAGGCGTGGTTGACATCCACAAAAAGATTTCTTTTGATTTAATTTCCAGTGTTGGATTCGAGTACCGAACAAAGAAAAGTGGTGTCTTTTACATCGGAGGATCCGCTCGTGTGGCCATGGCTCCAGTTTTTCTATTAGTGGCAAAACACCGCTATGTGAACGATTCACAAGTAGTGTTTGGCAATGTCAATGGATCGTATTTATCTTTTGATTTAAAGTATTTCCTTCCGTACAAGCGTGCAAGCAACCTCATTTTCAAACCTGGTCCAATCGAATAAACGGATCTTTGAGATTAATTTAGCACATTCATATTGAGAATACATTAAAACAAAGCACATGATTAATTTAAAAAGCATTCAGACTGAAATTGACGCAAGTTTTCTATACGCATTGCTTGCGGAACACGAAGAAGACGAGAATGTGGCAAAAGTATTTATGCAAATGAGTGCCATTGAATTAAGTCACGCGGAAGCTTTTGCGCATAGCAATGGATTACCTCTTGATCAACTTCCAGGTCCATCTTGGAGAGCAAAAACATTGGCTCGAATTGGAAAAATCCTTGGTTACGATTATGTTTTAGGCGTTTTACTCGACACAGAAAAAAGCATTTCGTCCGCAGTGGTGAATGCGCGCAAAGCAACGAATACTGAATCTTCTATTTCTGATACTGCGCACGTTACCATTCTTCGCAACATCTTAAATCACAACAAAAACGTATCCGGAACGAATTTAGCTCGCTTCGAGAAACGTCACCGTTCCGTTGGTGGTAATGCCTTGAGAGCAGCCGTTCTTGGTGGAAACGATGGATTAGTGTCCAACTTTAGTTTGGTGATGGGAATCGCTGGAGCATCAAGCGGACAACAAGAAGTATTATTAACTGGAATCGCAGGCTTACTTGCCGGAGCATTATCCATGGCTTTAGGCGAATGGATTTCCGTCAAAAGTTCCCAAGAATTGTTCGAGAACCAAATGGAACTCGAAATGGAAGAGTTGGAGCACAATCCAGAAGGAGAAGAAAAGGAATTGGCTTTAATCTACATTTCCAAAGGGATTCCAGAAGAACAAGCGATGTCCATGGCAAAGGAAATCATGACGAATAAAGATCATGCACATCAAATTCTTGTGAAAGAAGAATTAGGAATAAATCCTGACGACTTAAAAGGTTCTGCAATGGAAGCTGCCCTCGCCTCTTTTGTGTTTTTCGCGATAGGTGCGATTTTACCTGTAATTCCATTTTTCTTCATTGGCGGAATGAAAGCGGTCTTGTTTAGTTCTATTCTTAGTGCACTTGGATTGTTCCTCATCGGTGGATCCATCACTCTTTTTACAGGAAAAAGCCTTCTTTTCTCAGGAATGCGTCAAGTTATTTTTGGACTTGCCGCTGCAGCCATTACCTATGGAATTGGTCACATGATTGGCGTTTCGATAATTGGATAAACTCAATAAAATCATGAACACTTTTCTACACATTCTAAAAAGAACTCTTGTCATTTTCATTTCGTTATTTGCAGGAGCGATGTTGAATGGCGCATTGATTAACGTGAGTAATCAAATCATTCCACCTCCAGCTGGATTTGATTTAACAACGGCGGAAAGACTTCAAGCAGCGGTGTCACACATGGGGCCTGAACATTTCTTGTTTCCTTTTCTCGCACATGCGCTTGGAACCTTACTTTCAGCTTTGTTGATTACACGGTTTTTAACATCACAACAATTTATCTTTTCGATGATGGCTGGAATTCTTTTCCTTTTAGGTGGAGTTTCCATGGTGATTATGTTGCCAGATACGCCTATTTGGTTCATTCTAGTTGATTTGATCGGCGCTTATATTCCAATGGCTTACATAGGAAATAGAATCGCTCGTAGGTCTTAAGCTTACTTTTCTCAACAGAGGATTTCCTTTCATTTATTTAGAATCATTCTAAAATACCTCA
>CAIRMS010000341.1 GCA_903879765.1 uncultured Flavobacteriales bacterium | reverse complement strand
TGGTAGTATTGTCCACCAAAAGCGTATTGTGCCGTTGTTGCACCTAAGAAGTAGTTACCGATGTATGCATAATCACCAATTCCATCTTGTTGTCCTGTTACACCCCATCCCGCACGTAATTTCAACATGTTGATCGTTTTGGAGTTTTTCAAGAAATCTTCTTCCGTAATTAACCAAGCAGCTGAAGCAGCTGGGAACAAGCCCCAACGTTGCTCTGGACTAAAGCGAGAAGAACCATCACGACGCAACGAAGCGTTCACAATGTATTTTCCTTTGAAGCTATAAATTGCACGAGCGTAGTATGATAACAATACATTTTTGGAGTAATTCGGATATGGACTAGACGCTGCGCCAATGATAGAATCCTGCGCTTGATTATAAGAAGGGTTATTTGGACCTCTACTCATCCAATCTTGGTATGAATAACCTGCTGTTACATCTAAAATGTGGTTAGCAAAACGTTTTCCTGAATTGTACGTTGCGTACGTTTCAATCAACTTATTTTCTTTTCTAGAAAGGTATTCAGAATAGCGACCATTTGTAAAATAGCCAGCAGCAGAGTTAGAGTCAGTTTGGACACTTCCTGTTCCTTCAGAGAAATCACCTCCAACGTTAACAATCGCTTTCAATCCTTCCAAGAAAGGAAGGCTATACGTTAGCTTCGCATTTGCGATTGCACGGTTCACTTTGGAAACATCTTCCGTTTGGTTAATTAGTCCTAATGGATTTCTCGCAGAAAGGGTGTTTGGTTTATTGTTATCTACCCATTCGAAATATCCTCCGTAGTTTTCACTTGCCGAATAAACTGGTTGCGTTGGATCGAAATAAGCTGCTCCCAAGGCACCGCGATTAGCAAAGAATGAATTTGTTTGAATGTACTTAATGTTTGACTCAAGCAACAAGGTGTTATTCAAAAATGATGGACTCATATTCAATCCAAGTGATGTACGGCTAAACTGATCTCTCTTTAAAATTCCATTTTCATTTCTATTACCAATAGATAGACGGTACGGGAAATTCTTGATTCCTCCAGTAATAGACAAGTTATTATCTAAAACCATTGCATTACGGAAAACTTGTCTTTGCCAGTCTGTACTGGAATCTCCCAAAAGAGCTTTTTGAGCAGCTGTTCCTCTTGCGTTCACAAGTGAACGAAGGGAATCACCACTTAATACATCGGCATACTTTGCGATTGTTGATTGAGATATTTTCGTATCCAAAACAATTTTTAATGGCGCATTTTTACCACCATCACCTTTTTTGGTTGTGATGATAATGACACCATTCGCTGCACGTGAACCATAGATTGCCGTTGCTGATGCATCTTTTAAAACTACGAATGAAGCGATGTCATTTGGGTTGATTAATGACAATGGATTAGCAACACCTGCAATTCCTCCGTTATCTAAAGGAACTCCATCGACAACGATTAATGGATCATTACTTGCATTGATAGAAGTTCCACCGCGTAAACGCAAGGTACTTCCTGAACCTGGAGCACCATCGTTGGAAGTCACTTTTAAACCAGCAACTTTACCCATGATCAATTGTTCTGGTGTGGAAAGAGAACCTTGTACGAAGTTCTTTTCATTAATTACCGTTGCGGCACCTGTTAGGTCTTTTGTTCTAGACGTACCGTATCCAATAACAACTACTTCATCTTCTTCTTTGGCTTTACTTTTCAGCGTAATATCCTTCAATAAAGATTGACTTTCCTCTAAAGAAACTATTTCTTTAAATGTCTCCATTCCCATGAAGCGGTAGATTAAAGTATAGCTTCCAGCTGCCAATCCTTTGATTTCATAGAAACCTTTTTCATTCGTCATAGCGCCTTTGGACTTACCTTCAACTGTAACTGATGCGTTGTATAGCGCTTGTCCGTCTGCATCTTTCACCATTCCACTTACACTCGCATTTTGTGCAAAAGAAAGGATTGAAATAAACATGAAACTCGCAAAAACAGCAAAAGTTCGTGTAATTTTTTGAACCATAGAAGTAATTTTAGTTTATAAATTCTCGTTTTAGAGAGTCAAATATATTTTTAATTTTTCTTAATGTCAAGTTGACACATAGATTTTTTATCACCAATTCAATTGAATGTTTTGAACTTTCTCTGTTAAATGCATCTGTAGCTTGATTTTTTGATCAACTACCGCGAATTGAATTGACTTTCCATTCATTGAAATACTTTTAGGAATACGAGCGGAATGAATCATTACATCATATTTAAAGGTATGTTGACTCATGTTTGAACCGTATGTTGGTTCAAAGGACAATTTAGTCTTTTTCTTGTTCTGACTCATGTTCATATGTAATAATTTGAACAAGCCTTTTTCGTAGGCTTCATTTGTTAAACCATCATCTTCGTACCACATTCCGCTGCTTTCCGTTAATTCAGGCGCATCGTAGTAATGAATCGTCACCATTGTTTCCGAATAAGCCTCGGTAGATTGAATGATTGGCGACATCGGTACAAAAGACCCTCCTTTTACCAAGACAGGAATCGAGGACAAATCTCCACCCATTAAGAATGTCTGTTCTTTTTTCACTGCGGCTGGATGTGCATTTTCAAATTCCTTCAACTTTGCATCCGGAACATAGGTTAATTCTTTGCTTTTCAAAGATTTAATAACCACTCCCGATTTTAAATCATACCATGTTCCCCCTGGAGCTTGCACCACTTGAATGGGAACTGAATTAGCTTCTATTTTTTCTGTAATCGGTTGCACCAAGAAGCAACTTCCCCACATGTACTCATCGGCGATGGACTCTGACCATTTCGCAGTATTATCCTCCATGAAAACAGGTCGCATTAACGGTGTTCCATTCACATGATTTTCAAATGCCAATGTATAATTGTAAGGTAGCATTTGATAACGTAACTCAATCGCTTCTTTCGCTAGTTGTTTCGTTTTCTCGTCCTTAAAAATGGCTTCGCTTGGCACTTCTTCTTGACCGTGTGGACGGAAAATGGGTTGAAAAACACCATACTGCAACCATCGAACATACAATTCCGGATCATCGTTCGGCCCTCCGAATCCACCAAGATCTGAGTGCATATAAGCAATTCCTTGTAATCCCATTTGCATAGTGATTTCCATTTGTGGACGAAGTCCACCCCAAGTACGGTTCACATCTCCAGACCATGGAATGATTCCGAAACGCTGTGTTCCTGTACTTCCGGAACGCATTAAAATAAATGGACGTTCATTAGGGTAATCTTTTTGATATCCTTCATAAATCAATTTTGCCCATTCATGCCCGTAAATGTTATGCACCTCATCAGCATAACCAACGACATGTTTCAACTTTGCTGGATGTACTTCTGGTTCGCCAAGATCTCCCCAAAATCCACGTGCTCCGTAACAGTGTAAGTCTTTGTAGATATCCCAAAACCAGGTTCTAGCTTCTGGTTTAAAGACATCAATTAATCCCGTATTCCCAAAATAGAAATCATAGGTAAACGGTGCTCCAAGTTCATCGGTGCCTAATATCTGTTTATCAACTGCTTCCTGCCATTTTTTGGATGTTGTCAGAATAAATGGCTCTGTAATCAAGACTGTCTTCACCCCTTGATTTTTGAAATCATTGATCATCTCTTTTGGATTAGGAAAAGAGTCCGTATCAAAAGCTAAATTCCCAAGTGTTCCTTGAATTTCTTTTCCAAACCAATATAAATCGAAAATGATGGCATCTAATGGTATGGAATCTTTTCGGAATTGGTTGACGACATTGCGTGCTTCTGCTTCAGAATGATAACCAAAACGACTTGCAAAGTTCCCAAATGCCCATCGCGGCGGCATCGGTTGATGTCCAGTTAAATCTGTATATTCTGACAACAGATCCTTCCAGTCGTCCCCCACAATCACTTGATAGGTTTTACGGCCTCCGATTGTTTCATAGGTTAACACATTGTTCTTTTTAGAATCTAAATCCAAATAACCAATTTGCGCATTATCGAAATGAATCGCATAACATTTATTCGAAACGACCATTGGCATCGTGTAATTCATCAACTCTGAATGTTCTTCGTAACCATAATGGGCACGGTTGTACAATTGCAAGCGATACCCACGTCTGTTCATCCCTAACGCTCGTGCACCTGCACCATACAGCATCTCGTCTGTTGTGAGGTTAAAATGTATTTTTTCAGAATCCTCGGCTTTTTCATAACCCCAATTTTCTGAAATGACTGGTTTATCGTGGTGCCAATAAGAGATCTGAAATGGTTTTTGTTGAATGTTCACTGTTAATCCATCTAAGGTGTACAAACTAATTACTCCTGATGATTGATTCATCTGAAGGATGTCCGAATTTACCGGAGCAACAACAGCATGCGAATTCACCTGATGTTTTTGTCCATTTGGTATAAAAGTCGTTTCAACCATTTTACCAGAATAGGCAGAAAAATAATACATGCCATCGGAAACAACTACTTTGAATCCATTGCTTGATTTTTCAACAGAGACAAATTGACGGGTAGCATTTTGTCCCCAACTAAGCGTAGAGACAAAAAGAAATAAAATGAGGTTTTTCATCTTTATTTAAGTTCTAGAATATACGCAGTTTTTGCAGGTATAACTGCTGTTTTTAGGTCGAAATTTACGGTTTGTTTTGTGAGCACATCC
>CAIRMS010000340.1 GCA_903879765.1 uncultured Flavobacteriales bacterium | reverse complement strand
GTCCGGTAATCCATCCGATATCTGCTGTACAGAAATGAATTTGTCCGGGTTTGTATTGGAATACGTTGACAAATGTGTAATTCGTCCAAACCATATATCCCGCCGTTGTATGAACAACGCCTTTCGGTTTTCCTGTCGAGCCAGAAGTATAAAGAATAAAGAGAATATCCTCTGCATCCATTTCTGCAGCAGGGAAAAATGGATTTCCAGCTTCCTCCACTTTTTGAATTTCATCGGTCCACCAAACATCGCGTCCTTTTAACATGGAAACTGGAGTTCGGGTTCGCTCACAAACGATGACGCGTTCGATTGTTTTATTTCCGACTAATGCGTCGTCAATCACCGATTTCAATGGAATGTCCTTTGCGCCACGAAACGCACCGTCACAGGTAAGGATAAAACGCGCTTGTGCATCATCCAATCGATCGGCAATTGCTTGAGCGGAAAATCCTCCAAAAATAATGGAGTGAATTGCACCAATTCGGGCGCAAGCAAGCGTTGCGATGGTCAATTCAGGAATCATTCCCATATAAATACACACGCGATCTCCTTTTCGAACGCCGTTGTTTTGAAGAACATGAGCAAACTGCATCACTTTGGCATGTAATTCCATGTAAGTGTAGGTAACCGAAGGTTCACTTGGATTATTCGATTCCCAAATCAAGGCCGCTTGATCGCCTTTATCCGCTAAATGTCGATCCAAGCAATTTTCGGTGATATTCAGCGTCCCACCTTTGAACCATTGAATAGAAGGTTCTGTGAAATTCCAATCCAAGACCTTGTCCCACTTCTTTTTCCATTGGAAGTTCTCAGCGATTTCAGCCCAAAATTCTTCAGGTTGTTGAACACTTCTTTGATATGCGTGGTGGTATTCCTCGAGGGAATTTAGTTGGTATGGATACATGTTTTATCGCTTTTACTCTACGAAATTACGTTTTCTATGGAAGGAAAATTAGCAATAATCATTCAGATATTAGCACAAAAACTGCGTGAACTTAAGGAGTGATTTCAATCGCCACTTCGTTTCGTCGGTTGATGATATCCCACGGAGCATTATAGCCCATGTACATGAATCCGCCCGTAGCTTTTAAGTTATGTTTTTGAATGATGTTTTTCAATACGTTCACATGGCTTTCGATGCGTGCATCAGACGAAAATCCACCGTAGCGAACAACCAATAGCACTTTGGAAACCTCTTCTTGAATCGTCACCTTTTTATTCAATGGATTCGGAAGCTCTTCCTTTTTGTATTGACTTGGCATCACGAAATACATTGTGGCAGAATCATTCAATTCCATAACGACGGGTGAAGTCATCGCGATTTTCTGTTCTTTTTCATTCCCGCCAAAAATATAGCCAGCAATACTGCGAAAACCATCGCTTCCAGAATTTTCAAATGATTTATCTTTTACGCTTGTCTTAGCCACAATCATAGTTGGATACTG
Source organism: uncultured Flavobacteriales bacterium (assembly GCA_903879765.1). Classification (GTDB taxonomy): domain Bacteria; phylum Bacteroidota; class Bacteroidia; order Flavobacteriales_D; family Crocinitomicaceae; genus UBA952. The sequence goes on along the minus strand of CAIRMS010000340.1, from coordinate 132 downwards.
TCGAAGTTCGATGTTCTTGCCATAGGACTTTAGAACGGTATATTTCGGCATTTCGATGTTCGCATAACGGAAGGACATGATGATTAGGAATAGAATGAGGACACTAAAAGTGCCAATAAGGATATACATCAT
>CAIRMS010000339.1 GCA_903879765.1 uncultured Flavobacteriales bacterium | reverse complement strand
TTTTAGCAAAAACCTTAAATCAATCGATTTCCTTTAAGAAAGGATATGACTTCGCGAATCAAAAAGACATCATCATTCACGCCGAAATAGGTTCTGTAGAACTGATTTTATTTCCAAACGAACTTCATTTTTTTTCAATTGAGTTAAAACCACAGCAACAGGACATACAGCAAATTGCCGATTTGATTTTCTGTGCGCGTGAGTTCAACAAAGAAATTATTGGTGAAACACCTCAAAGCTGGGTGAATTGGATTGAAACAAACTGTTTAAATGGAATTCAGATTACGTCTAAGAGTGCGACAGACGTTGTCCATACGGATGGATTCTCAGGTTCTAAATTCAAATTATATACCTTAGTTGATTTTAAAGAAAATGATGAGATAAAAGACCCGCAAGTTCGCGATGAACTGCTTTATGATTTAGGTTGTGTAAGTCCTATAAATACAGCTGGTGGTGATTATTCCTTCACCCCGAGTGAATCCTACTTTGAGTTATTATTAGAAGATAAAATCTCAGTATTTAACAATTATACCATTCTTCCCTTGTTCGATACTTTTACCGTTGTAGGCTATAACCTCCTTACGGATGATAAATTTGGGACAAAACGTTCCTCATGGAGCCAAACATACTTTAGAATCTACCTATACAATTTGTTTATCAAGTATAATTTATTTCGATATAACTTGGATATGGAACATGATTCAGTCAAGGTTCGTGATGAATTTGAAACTTTCTTAAATAACTATAATTTAAGTCACATTTCATATAACTTTCTACCTAACCTGATCTTTCATCAACATCGAAAAAGCCTTCAAATTGATGAAGAACTTGAAAAATTCCAAGAAAGAATAAACCGAATTTCGCAGGCCATTCAAGAGGAGCAACAAAAACGATCCAATTTGTTACTTGGTATAGTTGGTGCCATGACCTCCATTAGTAGTGTTGAACCAATACTTGGTGTTCTGGAAGAAACACGCACAAAATTAAATTGGGACTCCCTTTTATTTTACACCTTAACTAGTCTATTGGTTATTTCAATTTCGATTCCATTAGTAGCCTATTTATTCCCTGAAAAGAAAAAACAATTGATGCGTAAATGGAATCAACGAAAAAAATAATTCTCGAGAATCAATCCTTAATTTACGTCATACGTCATTTTTCAAGTATTGATGAAACCTGCACACTTGAACTAAAAAATCAAGGTTATTCAGATAGGGAAATTCAAGAAAAATTAAAAACACTTGGTTCCAAATTCAATACTGATTTTGCCCTGAGCCCAATGTCTCTCGTTGTTGAGTTATCAAAACGAAAACCAAAATTGGTCATTGAACAAGCGAATCAGCGTACAGCTTATATCTATGAATTTTCCAAGCAGATTGGTTGTGATTCTATTTGTTCAATGGATGAATTGTCGCCATCTTTACATTCCAACATTCAAGCAGAAATGCGAGGTGACTATCAGGTGCATAGCATCGAATTAAACACCTTCCTTGCTACCAACCAATTGGTAGCTGTTGTTGAAAATGAAACCAACAAACTCATTACTCTTTTCCCTGGACGCTATGCTCCTCCCTTTCCGAATGTTCAGCAATCAGAAATTGAGCACGAAGAAGCTACTAAATTTTGGGAGCAGCATTTATTCATAAAACCACTTAGCCATGAATAGGATTGTTTTATTTTTCTTACTTTATTTACCGTTCGTAAACTTTGGACAAATATTAAATATTGACCGTGAAAATGGTCAAGATTCCATTAAACGGAAGGTCGCTTTCACTTATAATGTCACCTTTAGTAGCGATAAGCAAAAGAAAAACCTCATTGAATTTTCGAATCAAGCTGAATTGGACTTTTTCCTTAAAAAGGATCGAATTGCCGTACTTCTTGGGCAAACGGATGCCTCTGTGAATGGCAAAACGATTTTAGAAAACAATGGTTATTTTCAATTCCGACTTAGAGATAATGACAAAAGAAAAGTTGCACCAGATTATTATGCGCAATATCAATGGAATGGAGTTCTGGGCTTACAAAATAGAGGACTTGCGGGATGTAATGCTCGCTTTAGGTTTTGGGATGACAAAAAGGATGATTTGTATATGAGTATTGGCGCTTTTTATGAAGTTGAGCAATGGAATCCGAATTTGTCTAGTTTTGGTTTTGCTCAGGATAGTCTATCTATCGTTGTTCGAAATATTCCACGCTTAAATTTTTCAGCTAAAACAGCCGTACAACTCAAAAAAGGAATCGATTTTAGCGCGAGTACATTTGTGCAATTCCCGATGAACGAGCAGTTTCAACACTTTACGAATCCTAGATGGTTCATTGACATGAATCTGTTTTTTGAAATAAACAAACATATAGGAATGAACATTCACTACGACCATAATTTTGACACGTATCGTCCTCTACCGATAGATCGTTATTATTACAATTTGAATCTTGGTTTACAATTCAAATGGTAGTTTCAATTCGAAACACCATATATCCCAAGAACTCAAACTTAAATCAATGTTTCAGATTGAATTCTTGGGGTAATATTTATTTAATACAGTCTTTTCGATAGATTATCGATAAAGAACAATTACTTGAATATGCTTCTTTAAATTTCAGAAATTACTCAGGGCGAAATTTAGAACTTGCTTCGGAAAGTGTAAAGCTATTGTTTACTAGCTCGTTTGGTTCTGTTTTTGCATTTGAAAGGGTAGCAATTTGAACTTTAATTCCTGTAGCATCATGAAATTTAGATTCAAAGTTTGAAATAATCATGTTTGATCTACATTCAAAATCATCCACTTTTATTTTACTAATACTTGCCAAAGTACTATCACCTTCCGCAAATTTATTTCCGTCATAAACTCTTAACTCAAGTCCGAAGGAATCTTCAAATTGTTTTTTTAGACTTTTAACGGTTAAACGACCGCTAATATTAAATTCTGCCATAATTATAAAAATATTTATTCGCCTACTCTTTTAGCTTTTCGGCATTCGCTATTTTGATTTATAAACATAAATAAGAGCCGCAAGTAATAACGTAAGAGCTATTCCAAATACGACTAATTTCAGAAGTGAATTACTCCTTTTTTTATGAAGTAACTTCATTAATTCAGGATTTACAACTTCTAATTTGTATCCTCCTTTACCAAAAGGTTTTTTATCCTCATAGTCAACAACAGACACACCATACTTTTTCACTGCATCTATCAACAATTGCAAGTCTTTATTTCCTGTTTCGGTATCAGAACTCTCCCATGATTTTGCGACAAGTACCTCTACCCCATCAGCGGATTTAAACGTCTCAACTTCTTCTGTAAAATGACTTGCGTGAATATCCAATCCTTGCTCTTCGCATTCTTTTCGAATGGATCCAGGTTGAATCACACCGTACATACGGTCAGTATATGGTTTAAACAGACTTTTGTAATTCTTAGGAGCAGCTACATTTAAATCATCCGGCATCATTTCCTTCAACTCTGCAATCGTTGCATTTGGATACAACGTAATCATTGCATCAACAATTCCCAAAGCTGTACGATTCATTGCTTTACCATGAACTTCGATCACTCCTTTTTTCAACTCAGCTTTTTGCTGATTTGATAAACTATTAAAAACTTTTATTGACATTGTTTATGTATTTTTGACTAATCTAATAAAAATTCCATGAATCACTCGACACAACTTCCAAAAAACTTTGAAAAAGCATTAAATGAACTCGCGAGAGCGCGCGAGAAAGCAGCCAAACAAAAATACTTATTGGATCTTGGGGAAAGCCTAGTTATGCACCTATGCTCCTTTGTTCTGGGGGAATACAAAGCTACCGATGAAACATTTATCGACTTGGAGAAATCCTTTATAAAAAATAGTAAAAATGTGAGCTTTGGGATTTATTTAGGTTGGTTAAGAGAAAGCTCTAAATTTTTGCATAAACAACAGAAACCATCAAAAATTCATGTTCAATTGCACGGTTCCAATGAGTTCAATGAAGTTTCATTTTTTGTGAAATTATTTGAAAAAACGAAGCAGCACATTGACAATGAAGATACAGGCGCCCTTGACCAAATTCCGGGCGTAGTAAAGAATCAAAATTTAGGAAAAACGAACTTTTTACAGTTTTTTGATGCATTCATTCAACTTAGAAACAGAGTGGCGCATCCACACAAAGAAGTAAAAGGTAAGATTATCAGTTGGCCTTTTGGGGAAGATTATTTCGACTTAATCAACCCTTATTTGGAAGATGCGTTGATGCGGGTTATTCGCGAATTAGATCACGTATGGGAATTCAAATCGTTTATTGTTGATGATAACGACGGGAAATTATTAACCCTTATC